>JACRBO010000369.1 GCA_016219235.1 Chloroflexota bacterium | reverse complement strand
TGGATACCTTGCCGACCAGCGGCGCAGCGGTTCTTCACTTGGCTGCGACTGGTTCGACGCACTCGATCGTCGCCAGACCCCCGCTATCGGCTCACATCACCGACTTTCCGAGACCACTCAACACGTTGTACTTCACCGGGTACCCGCCTCGATTTGCCAGCACGCACACCTTCTGTGGCGCATGATTGAGCGCAACCGCCTTGAGTGTCCACGTGCCTGACGGGACAGGCACGGTCTTGAGATCAGTTCGATTACAGCCGTTCCAGATGCCCACGCGAGTCGGCGTGCTGGTTTCACTCCACGCCAGGACTACATTTGACACACCGTCTGAAGCACTGTTAGCACTGCCGGCATTGTTTTGCCCGGACAGCACTTGTTGTGTGCTCCAGGTCAGATTGCTATTAAGGCATTGGTAATATAGACCCGTTACCGATCCGCCCGGTACGGGTACGCTGCCTGTCCAGAAAGTATGCAGGTCATTGAGGCCATCCATTTGGCTGGCGTGTGTGCTGAGGTTGCCAGCGAGCAGTTGATCATTTACTTGCAGCTGGTTATTGCGCCAGTAAAAGTAATGGAGGCTGCTCGTCGTGTCACGATAGATTCTGACGCCACCCTGTTGATCGGGCCAAATTGTCTGGTAACCGATGAAAAAAGTGGGGAGTGCCACTCCAACCGGCGTGGACCAACCGGTTGCTTCCAGGGTGCTGTGGTAAATGTCCGTTGAGAGGGTGCTTACCGTAAAAGTCGCATGTACTTTTGCGGCAGCATCCAACCGAATCATTCCGGCCAACGAGTAAATTCCATTCGCCCGATAGAGCTCACGTTCCGGTCCCCAGGTTGTCCCATCGAAAGCCGCATACAGCAAGCGTTGATATTGCTGGCTGTTTTCGCTGAGTTGATTGCGCCACAACAAATGGAGTTTGCCATCCGGCCCGACGATAGGCGGATACAGGATGTAGGACGCGCCCAGCGTCGGCAGTATCGCGGTGGGCGTGGTCCAACCTTGATCCGTCAAATAGGTGTGGAAGATGAACTGCTGTCCATAGCTGGTGGTGTCCCAGACCAGGTGGGGATGGCCCGCTTGATCAAGCGTCATAACCACCTGGTTCGGCGCGGGCGACAGGGTGGGCGTGATGATCGCTGACCAACGCCAGGCCGGGTCATAATCATTCGTGACAACCGGCAGGTAGGCAAAGTGATCGTAGCTGATCTCGTTTTGAGCAACGGTGGACCGAGTTGCGGGCAACCAGCCCAGCCAGACAATCACCAGTACCGCACAGCCCGCCCACCAGCACATTCGCCGTTTCATAAACACCATCCTGATCAGTGTGTTTTCCACCCCGGCCATTGTAGCGGAAATTTCAATCCTCACCAAAGCGGATGTTGCGAACGATCCCGGCTGGTCGCGGACTGCGCGCGTCGCGCAACCGCACCGGCCTGCCGAGGGGGATGTCGGCGGTCGCGTTCCACGCGTGCAGAGGTGACTGTTGTTTCTGCGGAAACGATTCTTATCTCGTCCTCATCACGTGCGACCTATTCGCGCGTTTGAGTTTCACTCCACCTTCGTTACATCACGTCGCAGTCCCCTCTCTCTACCTGCTGTTTAGCCGGTCGTTAAGCGTCTTGCTTAACCCGGCCACCTCTGTCCGGCGATTGATTGACCTGATCGCCGTTTCAACACTATGTCCCCGCTCCGGGGAGAAAGGACCACACTATGCGGAAACTCACGATCGGATTGGTAGTCGTGGCGATCATCGCCGCGGGCGTTGTGTCGCTTGTGCCAGCACTCTGTGCGAATGGCGGCGCGAACGGCGACACGTGTGATCTCACGGCGGTCTTGCGCGGCACTGTGCGCCTGGCTAACGCCGAAGTGTGCCGACAAACGCCGGCAACGGCGGGCTGTCAGGTGGCCTCGGTCGCCGGCCTGAAGAAGTGATGGATCGGATCGCCGAGCAAGATCGGCGCACGGTCCGGGCGCTGGACGGGCTAGGCACGCACCGCTTCACCATCACGCGCGGCCCGCCTGGCGAATGGACGGTCGTGGAAAGCAAGCGCAGTATCCACACCGTTACGCATGCCAGCAGATCCAGCGGGTGGTGTTGCACGTGTGATGATTTTGCGCGGTGCAAGGCACTCGGCCTGCGTTGCAAACACATTGAGGCGGTCCGCCTGTCGCTGGCGGATTGCAAAATCCGCGACGACTCGCCGCCGCCTAAACCATGTTCCCTACAACAGGGAGAGGAGGCTTCTATGATCCTGACGCTGTTCGAACAGATCGAAGTGTTGGTCCACTGGCTGGTACCGGAGTGGGCCGTCAAGAAAGACGCCAAGGTTGCACATGGCAAACCGTGGGTCTTTCACGAATTCGTGCGCTTGATGCTGGACAAGATTTTCGGCGCGGCGCGCTGGGCGTTTGCAGGCGGGCGCTTCAAGACCCTGACGCTGGCCAACAACGATCAACTCGTTTACGTGGTGGGCAATTTGACTGTGACGTTTGCGGATGGGGCGCAGGCCGTACGATCCGACGTCGGCATTGGCCTGGTGCAGGCTGTCGGCAGCTCGCCCGATCTGCAAGATGCCAAACCGGAGTTGTTCGAGACCGGCTATAAAAGCGCGGCCACGGATGCGCTGAAAGGCTGCGCGGCCGATCTGGGGCGCTGCTTCCGGCCATTGATGAGCGGCAACGTCATCGCCGCCGTGCGCGACGGTCGCTTTAATGGGTTATTCCCGTTGGCGGCTGAGACAGCACGGACTATCGACTGGCAGTATGAGTGCCTGATGACGATGGCGCCCGCGTGGGCGATTCAACTTGACCCGCTCGGCAACCGGTACACGCCGCACGAGTATGTGACCGAATGCCTCGACGTGATCTTCACGCCGCCGCAGTGGTCATTCAGCATTGGCGACGTCAATGTGGAAACCCTGCCGCGTGGGGAACTGCTGGTGTACGTGCCGGGTACGTTGACCGTGACCTTTGCAGATGGCACACAGGCCACGCGCTACGACATCGGTATAGCGCCGATCCGCTTCAAGAAAGACGAAGTCACGCTGGTCAAGACGCCGACGGAGAACTACGAGACGGCGTTCAAGGCCGCCGTGACGGATGCGCTGAAAGGCTGCGCGGGTGATCTGGGTTGTTGCTTCCGCCCGATGTTGAGCCAGGAGATGGAAGCGGCCGTGGTCAAGGGCTTCTTCGACCACGAGTTCAAGCGCCTGCGCCCGGTGGCGCCCGATGCGCTCGAAACGGGCAAACGCGCGTTAGGTCGTGATGCAGGCGATCTGGTCAGCGCCGGCACACCGGCTAAGGCGGCTGCGGCCCCCGCTGCTTCAACCACGCTGGCGAAGGTTCTGACCTTCGGCGATGGCACGGCCGTTACCGCCGATCCGATCGAGCGGTCGGCTTTTGAGAAGTATGTGGCCGAGCATGCGGGTGTGGCCCCGCTCAACGTCAACGCGCTGCGGGTATTCGCGCACATTTATGGCGACGGCAAGCCGGTGCTTGACGACGAGCGCACGATCGGGGTGTTTCTCGAATATGTGAATGACCACGCGGGCAGTGTCCCACCCAGCGCCGTGAACTTGAAGGTCTGGCATCAGCAACACAAGGTGCAGGCGGGCAACGGGCAAAAGACAGGCGTGCCAGCCTAACCGGATTGAGCGATCCGTCGGCGAAGACTGACGGCCCATCATTTTCTACAGGAGGAAACTATGGGCTCAAAAAAGGGTATGCAGCAAGTCATGATCGTAGGCAATCTCGGCAAGGATGGCGAGATGCGCTATTCAGGTACGGGCAAACCGATCGTGACGTTCAGCGCGGCCGTCACCACCGGTCACGGTGAATATGAACACACCGAGTGGTTCAACTGCGTGGCGTTCGGCGAGCGCTTCGCCAACGTCACGCAATATTTGACGAAGGGCAAGACGGTGGGCGTCACGGGCAAGTTGAAGACGCGTTCGTGGGACGACAACGACGGCAAGAAGCACTATCGCACCGAGCTCGTCGTCGATGAGATTACGTTGCTGAGCAACGGCGACAGCGCCGGTGGTAACGGGAACGGTAGCGGCCAGCCTGGTCACAGCGGCGCCGATGACGTGCCGGTGGGCAACGAGGAAGAAATTCCCTTTTAACTCGTCCTGTCTGTGTCGTTGAAACTTGGCCTCTAACCCGGAGCCGGATCGGTCATTACGCCTGATCCGGCTCCGGGCTATTTAACACTCTGGAAGGAGGAACATTATGCTCAAACCTGTTCCGACTCTGGCAACCTCTCATGGGCGGGCGAAACGGAAGGTCGATTCGTCCGCGACCGTGATGGTCAATGGCAACGCCTATCTGGTCGATCTCGGCCCGCATTACGCGCTGCGCTTCCACACGGTCAAAAAAGACAAGACGTGCTCGTGCGGCCTGGCTCGCTGCAACGGGGTCAAGGCCGTTGAGGGCTACCTCAAGGGCGGCGGCCAACGTGCGCCGGATAATGTCCAGTCGGGCACCGTGCCGGATGGCTGCCCGATTTGCGGCGCGCCGGTCACGGTGCGCGCCCGGGATTGGGCCTGCACGCGGGACGCGACGCACTACCACCTGTTCCGGGTGCAGCGGCTGCGGGCGCTATCCGAGCAACATCAGCACCAGCAGCCGCCCGACGTGCGTGCCTACTTGGCCGACCTGCACAGCGCGTTTCAGAATCCCGAAGAGCGCGCGCTGTTTCTGGCCCAACACGCGTTGACCTACCCGGCCGGGAGTTAGGGCGATGGCCGATCTCACCGCGCTCGATCATGCGCCGCTCACGAAACTGGATACTGCGCCGTTCAGTTGTGAGGCGATCTGTGACGCGCTCGACCCGTTGGACCTGGCAGCACCCCTGCGGCGCACGGCTGAAGCGCTGCTGCTGGGCTATCCGCACTATGCAGCGAGCGTGGCCCTGAAATACGGCAAGCCGGACTCGGGCTGGCGCGCTCTGGACCAACTGGTGAAAGATGGCGCGCGGGCCCGTTTCTATGCCAATCGTAATCAAGCCACGTGCGTTCTCCTCGGATGGTATGCCATCCCGTACGACACGCCGGCGGCCCGGCAAAACCTGATCGATGCCTGGCTGATCGTCAAACCGCGCCTTGAAGAAGCGCGGGCGGCTGGCTGGCTGACGATCGCTGAATATCTCGGTGGGGCCGAAGATCAACGGCCACCGGTGACGTACTGTGGTCAACCGGTGGTGTCCGTTTACCGTGATCCGACCTACCGCAGCGAATCTGATCCGCGCTACGTCATCCGTTTCGACGGACGAGGTGCGGGCAGCAAGCGGCCGCACACGCTGCTCCAGCGCGTGCCGGCCTGACGGCGTGCTGGCCGCGCTCCGGCTGGCACGCTCAGTGACTGAACTATCTGGCGGCAACCGGTGGGGCCAGACGGCTCCCCGGTTGTTTCCGCGGAAACAGGAGGACGCTATGACTCAACCGAGCGACATGGCCGAAGCCACGACTGAACTGTGGGAGATTCCCGTGAAATTGATTTCGCCCAATCCGCGCCAACCGCGGACGGTCTTCGATGAAGCGGCGCTGGTTGAATTGGCCGCATCGATCATCGAGCACGGCCTGATTCAACCGCTGGTGGTGACGCCCAATGGTCAGCCCGATCACTACGCGCTGATCGCGGGTGAGCGCCGCTGGCGGGCGGCGCAGATGGCTGGATTGGACGTGGTGCCGTGCGTCGTCAGGGCGCAGATCGAGGCGCGCGCGCAGACGGAACTGGCGATCGTGGAAAACGTGCAGCGCGCGAATCTGTCGGCCGCCGATGAGGCCCGCGCCTACGAACAACTTGCCACGGAGTTCGGCCTGTCCGATGAAGCGATTGGTGCACGCGTCGGCAAATCGCGCTCAACCATCGCCAATCTGCGGCGCTTGCTGGTGCTGCCGCCGACCGTGCTGGCGGCTATCGGTGACGGGCATGGGCAAATCCCGCAAGGGGTGGCCCGCCAACTCCTGCCGCTGGCGAAACTCGCGCCGCAGGCCGTCGAGCACGCCGCCGGGCGCATCCTCGAACACCCGGACGAGATCGAGCGGATTGTGAATCAGACCGTCAACGACCATGCGATCACGCTCAAGTACAACTGGGACATGACGTGGTTGGCCACGCCGGTTAAGACGACGGATCAGGCGGGCGAGTTTGAAGTCGGCGCGTGCCACGGTTGTCCGTCGTTTCTGAACGTCGGCAAGACGCCCTATTGCACCGACCCGCGTTGCTATGGGGCCAAGTCCGATCTGTTTGCGG
>JACRBO010000374.1 GCA_016219235.1 Chloroflexota bacterium | reverse complement strand
GCGCCTCCGATGCGGCGCGATCGCTCGTGTTGATTCTTCAGGCCCAGCCCGCCGCTGGCGCGCGCCACGTCCACATCAAAGCCGCAGCCGTCGTCGATCACATCCAGCACCACGTGGCCGTCTTCACGGCTCAGGTACACCGTGATCGATCGGGCGCGGGCGTGCTTCAAAATATTGTTCAACGCCTCATTGGCGATGTGATACAACTCCGTCTCGACGGGCAGCGGCAAGTGAATGGTCTCATCGGCTAACAGGCGCACCTGCACATCCGATCGGCCTTCGACCGTGGCGAGCCGCAGATGCAGCGCGCCGATGAGGCCCTCGTCTTCCAGGATGGGCGGGTTGAGTTGATAGATGAACAGGCGCAATTCTTTCAGCGACTGCCGCGCGGTCTCGCCCAGCCGATCGAACGTCTGCCCGATCGCGGCCAGATCGCGCGTTTGCAGATCGAGTTGCCCCGCCTCGGTCAGCGTGACCAGGCCGTACAACGACTGCGTCACGGAGTCGTGCAGATCACGCGCGATGCGCTGGCGTTCTTCCAGCAGCGCCGTTTGCTCGCGCAGCCGCGCGTTGGTCACGATGACGCCCACCTGTTCCGCAATGGAAGTGAGCAGCGCGATCTCTTCGACGTTGAACAGCGCACCGCCCACCCGCGCCACGCTTAAGACCCCCAATATCTGATCGGCGGTGGCTAACGGCGCGAGCACCAGGCGCACAGCCTCGTCGGGCAGGTCAGCCCACTTCACCCGCGAATCGGCTGCCACATCGGGAATAAACAGAGCCTCGTGCCGATCCATGACCTGCGTAAAAATCTCCAGGGCGGGCGGTAACGTACCTGCCCCCTGCCGCGCGACCAGACGCAACGGCGCCGTCGCGTCTTCACGCAAGTGAATTGAGCCGGCCGTGCTGTTCAACGCGGGCAGAGTCAGTGACATGATCTCACCCAGCAGCTCATCCAGGCCCACAACCCGGTTAGCGGCCGAGGTGACTTCATACAACACGGTCAGGTCGCGCGTCCGATCGGCCACGCGCTGCTCCAATCGGCCGGTCAGATCGCGCAGGGCGGCTTCGTGCGCCTGGCGCGCCTCGATCTCATCTTTGATCGACGCCGTCATCGTATTGAACGATTGCGTCAGAAAGCCTAATTCGTCATCGTGGGTAATCGGCACCCGCACGTTCAGATCGCCGGCATTGGCCTGCCGCACACCCCGCAGCAAATTCTCTAACGGCACCACCAGGCTGCGCCGGAAGAAGACGGGAAACACCAGCAAGATAAACAAACTGGCGGCGATGACCACGCCGATGAACTGCATGCCCCTGGCGTGGATCGGCGCGTTGGTTTCGGCCTCGCTGAAGACGGCCTCGTATGCGGCGCCGTTCACCGTGAACGAATAGCCGAGGTATTGATAGTAGCTGCGGGCTGGATGCTGCCCCACATAGCGGTGTGGCATCTGCCGAGGCGTTCCCAGGTCCAGATAGTAATCGTATTGAGAGCCCCACAGCACAGGCCGGTCAAGCGCACTCGCCGCCCGCTGCGCAGCTTCAGCCGCCAGTGGCGCGAGATCAACTTGATCGGCGCGCTGATAAATCGGGGCAGTCACCGGGCCGACGGCCAGCACGCTCACGATCGTACCCGGCAGCCCGGTCAAATCATGCGCCTGCACGGCCCGTTGCGCAATTTCGGTCTCCATCAAACGCGCGGCTTCACTGTCCAGCGTTGCGCCGTGGACCTCGAACAGGCCAATCGCGCCCAGCAAGGCCAGTACGGTCACCAACGATAGGCCAATCAACCGGGTGATCAGGCCCGGTTGATGCACGACATGATCCCAGGTGGAATAGACCAGCACCACTTCCATCGCCAGCAGGGACAGCCCAATGATAAACGTATCCAGCGGCATCGGCAGCAGACCTGACATGCCCAGGCCGGAAGCGATCGCTTGCGTCAGACCGAAGACCAGCGCCAGCGCCATATTGCGCAAGGCGCGGACACGGTCCGGCGCAGTGCGGCGCACGACGATCGCGCGGCGTACCGTCACCCCCAGTGCCAGCAGCATGGCCGCGCCCAGCATAGACTCATGCACCGGGTCCGCACGCAGACCAAAGGCGCGCCGGCTGGCGATCTGGTAGGCGAACCAGAGGCTATACCCGGCCGAACCGATCGCCAGCCCAACGCCTGCACTTAACACCAGACGCGCCTCAAGCGAGCGGACCGGTTGTGGATAGTGATATAGAAAGCCAATCACCGAAGCCATGGCCAATACGACTGCGGCGTTGGTGGCGGGATATAACGCCACTCCCCACACCACCAGGGCCGTACTCAGAAACCAGACCAGCATGGACAGAGTCAGGCCGCCCAGTCCGCCGACCATAAACCAGGTGGCCGGGGTCTTGTTCCTGAAGCGCAACAGGTAATACGTACTGATCAAGCCGACGATGAACAGCGGCACACTGACGAAGGCAAACGCGCCGATCGACAAACTGAATGGAACGTCCATGCGGGACACTTCGAGGTTGAAGATTTCGTGGCGCACATTGTAGCACGGCTGTTGGTCACGGCCAAACAACCGGCTCACCGCAGTTTCAGTCAGCCGGGCCGGTTGATCCAGCATCCCCCAGGATCGCGTCAAACAAGGCTTCGGCGGTGAAGCCCACCAACAGGGTGGGCAGGGCTAACGTCCGGGCGGCCGCTTGCTGATCCTGGTTGTGGATGATGACGGCGCAGCGGGGCGACAGTGACCGTGTCTTCAGCAGAGTGCAGAATGACCAGATGGCCGAATCGGGCAGATCGGTATCAATGATGAGGCTGTCGGGGAGTTGTTGCGTGATGAAACGGCAGCCCTCAGCGATGGTATCGGCAAGCAGCACGCGCGCGATGCGCGATTCCGCTTGCAGCAGGACTCGCAGTCCATCGCGAAAGGGGCCGGGCGGCGCAATGATGAGAACCAGTTGACATACGGACATGCCCTTAGCGTAGCACACGCCGCCCGCGCCCGGTAGGAGCAAAAGTGGGTATTT
>JACRBO010000038.1 GCA_016219235.1 Chloroflexota bacterium | reverse complement strand
ATACTGGCGCGCGGCCGGCAGATCGATCGAAGTGACGACGACATCCGTCGCGGGATCAGCCTGCGCCAGTTGCGCGGCCTGACGCCCCGCCCGATCGTTGATCAACACCCAGGCGGCCGTCACGTTGCCGATCGAGATGGTGTGGACGATCGAGCCGCGTTGGTCGAAGCGCGACAGCCACCTGGGATCAAGTTGGCGTTCACTCAACGTCACGACGTAGTAGTCGCTGAGTTCCAGCCCCCGATCGTTTAACCAGGTCGAGCGGCCGCTGAAGACGGGCGCGAACGACGGCACCGCCGCGGTCGCGACGGTCGATTGCAGGCCGGTGGGCTGCTCGTTGATCCAGTTGGCGGCGGCGCCCAGCCCTTCGCCCCAGCCTACGGCAAAATGCTGCTGCGCCGCCTCCGGCCCGCCCAGCAACAAATTGTAGTGCATCAACAGATAGGGCCAATACGTCAGACTGATCGCCGCGGCCGCGATCGAGACGAGGGGGGCCGCCCAGCGCGATCGGATTTGCCCGTAACCCCAGGCCGCGATCGGGATCAACATCGTCAACGCGGGCAGCATATATCGATCGTACTTCTTGGCTACCGGGGTAATGAAGCCGATGAACAACAGGGAGAAAGCAAGAAGCACGATGCAAGAGGCAAGAGGCTGTGCGACCGTTTGGTTCTTGCTTCCTGCATCTTGCATCCTGCCTCTGGCATTAAGCACGCCTGCAATCAGCGCGATGACCAGGCCGATCATCACGACGGGCGTCAGGCGATAGATGAGCGCAGTGGGATAAAACTCTGCGCCGTGATTCAGCACGTACTGGCCTTCAAAGAAGGTAGGCCGGACCGGGTTCGCGCTGAGGAAGGCGGCCAGTCCCAGGATGCCGTTCAGTGTGCCGGCGGCCTCGACCCACATGGCCGGATACAAAGCAATGAACAATGACAAATGAACAATGACAAATGATAAGAGGCCGAGCGCGGCGCGCTTGTAGCTTAGACGACGCATAATCACAGCGACGAACAAGACCAATAATGTGAAGGGCAATAGAAACAGCGCCGGTGATTTGCTGAGCAAGGCCAGCGCCGCACACGCACCCGATAGCGCGAACCACCTGATCCCCGATCCCTGATTCCGAATCCCGATAAGCAGTGCCAGCACCGACAACAGCATAAACGTCGTCAACAAGCCATCGACGTGCAGCAAGCCGCTGAGGCTGGCCGTAAACTGATCGAGCGCCAGCAACAGGCCCGCCATCACGGCCACCCGTTGATTGAACAGGCGGCGCAGCAGCCATAGCGCCATGACGACGCCCAGCGCATTGACGATGATCACGGCCAGGCGCGCAAAAGTCAGAAACACCCCCAGGCGTTTGAACGCTTCGGCGTTTTCCGGCGCAAGAGAGGGCAGCCCGTTCAACCACGCGATGGCTTCCGTCGAGGCGGACGGATCGGCGGCGCGCTTGATGGCAATGCCCAATGAGCCGAGCCACATCGTCGTGACGCCGGGATGGCCCATCTGCGCGGTGGCCGCCCACTCGCCGCGCGCCAGCGCCTGGCTGAAGTTGAGCGAGCGCAGCACCCAGGCCGGCTCATCGGGCGTGACGTAGTTCCTCAGCGCGCCCGCGCGTGCAAAGACCGCCAGCGCAAAGATGACTAGCGCCAGCCACAGGAATGAGTGTCGTCGCAGGAAGGCCGTCATTGAATATGCCGCCGCCGATCGTGGCGCGTAAATCAAGCGGGCGCTGAAGCCACTGCGTCAGCGCCCGCGAAGCTAGGCCGCTAGCCCAGGTAGCCTAACGCCCGCAAGCGCTCTTCTACTTCGGCCTGTTCGGCGTCGGTGAAATCGACCTGCGTTTGCGAGGCAGCGGCGGCCGCGCCCACTTGCGCCGATTTGCCGCGCAGCTCGGCGGAGAGCGCTGCGCTCAACACACGGCCGTCCATATCGGCGGGCACGGGCTGGCCCAGGATGTGCAAAATGGTCGGAGCGAGATCGATGATGCGCGCGCCGTCGATGGTTGTGCCCTGCTCAAAGGCTGCACCTTGACCGATGAAGATGCCGTGCAGTCGATGGCAGCCGCTGTCGCCGCGAATCTGCGGCGTGAGCACGCGCCCTTCCGTGGCGAATAACGGAAAGGCGATCGTCTTGTAGCCATCGAGGATTAGATGCAGGTCGGCGCCCTGATCGGCGTATGGGCCGTGCGCGGCTTCCTCGCGCGGGATGATGCGATCGACTAAGGCTTTGCCCGTAGCCGGATCGGTCAACGTGTTCAGCGCATCGATCACTTGCTGGCGGGCCGCCGCATATCGATCGGGCGTGATGATGCCGTGCGGCTCGCGCCCTTGCACGTTGAGATAAATCTGCCCGACGTGGCCCATCGAATAGGCCAGGGTCTGACTCCAGTCCACATCTTCAAAGGACAGGAACTTGCCCACTACTTCGTTGCGCGCTTTGCGGCTGACTTTGGCCGTGATGTTTTGCAGGCCGAGTTTGCTCAGGATCTTGTAAGCCGTCGCGGGCGTCAGGCCGTTGCGGAAGGCCCACCAGCGCACTTGCGTGGAGAAGTTGCGCTTCAGGCGCATTAAGCCTTTTTCCAGGAAGAGAATATTCAGGTTGATGGTGCGATGCAGCGGGCCAAAGCCGTGATCGGACATGATGATTGTGGAATGTTGATTGCTGATTGCTGATTCAATCTCGCCTACAGCGCGATCGAGATGTTGATAGACCTTAAGCAAAGCATCGCCATACTTCGGCGCGAGGGCGGCATCGTGGCGTGGATGGGTCTTGTCCATGAAGCGCCACAGCGCGTGCGAGCCGTTGTCGGTGGCAAGAAAATGCAGCATCACTACATCGGTTGGCTGATCCTGCATCAAGCGCAGCGCATAGCGCAGCTGCGTGTCGATGAGGTCGTGCAAGTCCGCGATGAACTCCGCTTCGTTGCCCGCTTTGTACTGCACATTGGGCGTCAGCCGATATTTGCCCAGTTCGGCTTCGTAGGGCTTGAGCAGATCGGCGGGATAGACGGTCTTGCCCTGATCAGGCGAGAGCAGGCCCGGAATCATGTAGCCGTTGACGGGTCGCGGCGGATAGGTGATGGGCACGTTGAGCACGCCCACGGAATAGCCCGCTTCACTGAGGATTTCCCACAGCAATTTACTGTGAATCTGCGAGGCGTTGACCATGTCAAACGTCCCGGCGCGCGGCCGGATGAAGTCGAAGACACCGTGCTTGCCGGGATTCTTGCCAGTCATGAAGGTAGGCCACGCCGGCGAGGTCACGGGCGGCAGCGTCGATTCGAGGTTGCCGGTGACGCCGGTCTGCATGAGGCGAGCCAGCGTGGGCAACTTGCCCTCTGCCGCCCACGGTTTGATCAAATCGAAAGTGGCCCCGTCGAGGCCGATGATGAGTAATTTAGTCATATAGTTGTGTCGTCCGATAGTTGAATAGTAAATTGGCGGATTAGTGGATTGGTTACTTTGTCAACGCATTGGGCGCAATTTGAATGGTTTCTGTGAATACATAGCGGTTGTCCGGTAGCGGATTGCCGTCTGATCCGAAGGCCGGCAAGCGCTCGCCCGTGTCGGGATCGGCCAGGCCGACGGCAATGCGATACTGACCGGGCTTGAGATTCCATAACGGCAGTTCGATGAGATCGCTGATCATCTGATCGGCTTGCCACGTTGAACTGGGCCGAGTGTATTTGACGTGCAGGCTGTCGTCTTGCACGCCAATCTGGCCGGTCTCGTCAATCAGGTGGACGAAGTATTTGGTGTTGACACCGGGCGCTTCATGAGCGCGCCAGTGCAGCCACAATGATAACAGATTCCCGCGCCGGCTGACATCGGCCGCCCGGAGTTCGATGGGGACGTTGAACCGCACGCGCGGTTCTTCGCTGACGACCATCAGCCACAGGCCGTTGTCGCGCGCCGGTTCGTTGATCAGGCGATGCGGCAGATCGGCGCTGCCGATCACCCGCCCGTCCACCAGTACGCTGACCCGCACAGTATATGATCCGGGCAGGAGCGTCTGCGTGGGCGTCAGTGTATAACCGCCCACGACCAGCTGCTGCGGCTGCCAGGTCGAGGTGGCTGGCGCCAGCCGATCGGTTTGGCTGATGACTGCGGTGTGAGCGCTGTCAATAATGGACAGTTGCAGATCGGCATCACGTCCGATGAGCTGATTGGCCGCCCAGCGGATCGATAGTTGAATGGGCTGGTCGGGGCCGGATATGCTGAGCCAACTGTTGAGCAGATCGATCGGGCCGAGTGTCGCCTGGGGTAGAATCACCGGGCGGGTGGTATACACCGCGATCTGATCGTCCTCGAACACCGGCGTCAGGCTCAAGTAATCGCGCTGGATGGCAACGAGGTTCGGCGCGGTCAGGTTCTTGTGGAGGATGATATAGCGCACGTTGTAGTCGGCCAGCCGCGCCAACTGCGCGCCAAGATCGAGTTGTTGGGTCGCACTCATGGAGTTGCGCCAGTCGGCGAGCTGCGGGATGTCATTGAAGACCTGAAACGCTTCGGGCGGCACGCGCGCGACGCGCCCCTGCACCAGCGGATGCTGATGCTGCGTCTGATAATACAGATAGTACTTGGTGTCCGAGCGTTCGAGCGGAATGTCGAGCACGGCATAAGACTCCGGGTCGTCAGCCAGCTGCGCATGAAACGCCGAGGTTTTCAGCGGCGCGATCGTCGGATACGGCCAGCCCAGATATTCAAAGAGGATCAGGGCGCCGATGAACAGGCCCAGCAACACTTGCGGGCGCGGCTGCTTGAGGCGGCTTAGCACGTCGTTCGCGCCAAAGGCCACCAGCACGGCCAAAGCCAGCGGCAGCAGCAGGTTGTAGCGATCGGGCGAACGCAGCGTGTTGAGCGGAAACGTATCGCCGATCAGCGCATAGGGCAGCTGGATATTTTCGTAAGCAACACCATTCACCCGCAAGAACGGGCCAAGCGCCATGACAAACAGAAACAGGCCGATTGCCACCCACGGCGCCGATCGGCGTCTGGCTTTCACCGCGCCCCAGATCGATAGCGCGAGCACGCTGTAGCCGAGGAACGGCATCCAGGCTTGATTCTTGGCAAAGTTCTTGTACAGCGGTCGAACGAGCCGGCTGAAGACGGGATGATACGTCATCGGCACGAAGTAGGCCGCCAGGTCGGTTTGCCCCCACGTCTGCTCGTCGGCAATCAACGCATCGGGCGAGTCGGCCTGCGTGAATAGTTGGGCCGCCGGCAAAACGATCGGGAGCGAGAGGATCAGGCCGAACACGGCGGCGGCCAACAACCGCCCGATCGCGCCACGTCCGTGCAGGTCGGACGCCCAATCGCGGCGCGCGACGAGCCAATCGACGGCGACGAAGATCGCAAAGACCACGCCGCCCAGCACTAGAAATTGCAGCCGCGTGGCGGTGATCAACCCGATGAGCAGGCCGATGATGACGGCATTGCGCCAGCGCGCCTCGCGCACGGTCTTCAAGGCAAACAAGGCTAACAGCGGAAACCATTGCACACTCGCCAGGCTGACGTGCCCCAGCGATTGTGAGAAATGATAGGGCGCGAAGGCGAAGACGAGACCGGCCAGTAAAGCGGGGATCAGGGATCGGGGATTGGTAATTGGTAATCGGTAATCGGTAATCGGTAACTGGGGCGTTTGAGCGCCAGTTCCTGATCCCTGATTAACCAGATACTCCGCCAACAGAAACATCGTGTAGCCGCTGAGGATGAAGGTGAGCAGGATGGTGAGGTTATAGGCGGCAATGTCACCGAAGACCGCGGCCAGCGGAATCCACAGGAAAGAGTTGTAGAAACTCAGCGAGTGCGCGGCCAGGCTGACGCCAACCGGATAGAATTGCAGCGGCGTAAACAGGATGTCTTGCCCGTGCTGCAAAGCGTAGCGCGTCCACCAGTTGTCCCACTGAAACACCCACAAGTCTTCATTGTTGCCGGCATAGTGCGTGCCCAGCTGCGCGATCAGCGGCCAGGTCATGATCAGCGCGAGGACGGTGTAGAAGGCGAGGATGAGGGCGTGGCGGCGGAGGACGGACTTCATGAACGCTTCACTTCAGGCGCAACAAGAGGGAGAGACTGAGAGACAGAGCGATGGCGGGACATTTCTCTCCATCCCTCCGTCCCTCCGTCCCTCATGCCCGCTGTCCCTCATTCTTCCCGTCAGGCTGGTTGCGCCGTACAACTTCCCGCACGACGTAGATGCTCTTGCCCTGCGACTCGTAGTACGTGCGCATCAGCATCTCGGCCATGAAGCCAAAGAACAGGAACTGCACGCCGATAATCACCAACATGACGCCCAGCCAGAGCAGCGGGCGATTGCTCAACAGCGCACCCTCGAAGATTTTAAGGAGGGCCAGATAGGCCAGAATCAGCCCGCCGAAGCCGCTGGTGACAAGGCCCACGCTGCCGAACAGGCGCATGGGTTTGCCCTGGAAACTGAGCAGGAACGTCAGCGTAAACAGATCGAGAAAAACGCGGAAGGTGCGCGAGAAACCGACGTGGCTCTTGCCGAATTTGCGCGCGCGATCTTTCACCGGCACCTCAGCCACCGTTACGCCCATCCACGAGGCAAAGGCCGGGATGAAGCGGTGCATGTCGCCGTACAGCTTCACCGTTTTGATCACATGCCAATCGTAGGCTTTGAGTGAACAGCCCGAATCGTGCAGATAGATGCCGGTGCTGCGGCCGATGATACGGTTGGCCACCGCCGATGGGACGCGGCGCGTGATGAGCGGCTCTTTGCGCGCCTGCCGCCAGCCGGAGACGATGTCGTAGCCT
>JACRBO010000373.1 GCA_016219235.1 Chloroflexota bacterium | reverse complement strand
CTTAACCAGTCTCACCGTTTCACAAGGGGACTCCGCAACTGCGCGCCTGTGGTACTGGGATAATGCCTCCCGTCTGATATTGCCGCATGCCCCAGTACAGTCTCCAGACGGAATGACCGACGCGTTGAACGCCTTGCGGCCGCTGCTAGGCTACGGGCCAGACACGCTCTATTTTGCTTTTCGACAAGTCGCCGCGCCCGGCCTTGAATCCGTTCAATCCTATGATGTCACGATCGATCGCAGCCACAATGAAACCTGGGACACGCTCACCCAGATCGGCTGGCTGGGCTGGCTGGCGTATCAGTTCGTCTATGCCAGCGTGTTCGCTCATGGTTTCCGCCGCCTGGGCTTGATCGCCACGCGCCGGCAAAACAGGCTCTTTAGTGTGACGTGGATTGCCTGCACAGTCCTTGGGGCGCTCAGCGCACTGGTTCTGGCCGATATACGCTATGTTGGTCTTGGTCTGGGCGCCGGCAACGTCGCAGCCCCGATCGTGTTTGCCATTGCCCGGGCGCTGCGCCATCGCTCTGAAGCATCGCTGTCTGCATTGAGTATGCGGGATCAGTTTCTGATGGTTGCCCTGCTGGGCAGCATGACGGCGCATTTGCTGGAGATTCAATTTGGCCTGGCCCTGGTCACCACGCGTATCGCCTTCTGGATGTTCGCCGCCATCAGCGTGGTGCTGGGTTCCGGCCGGCTCATTGCCCGGCCCCTTGACGACCGCGGCTCGTCAGTGCAAATACCTGCGCCGCAGGGCGTTATCCTCCAGGCGGCGACGTCTGGCCTGATTGCGGCGGCAATTCTATGCACCCTGCTCTTTGCCTTTACCACTCTCACGCCGGGCCAGACAAATAGCCTCTCACTGATTTGGCGGGCTTTGACTTTCAATGCGCTTACTAACCAGCCCAGCACCGTCTTGCCGGCGCTGCTGAGTGTGACCTGGCTCTCGGCACTCGCGCTGACCTGGGTCGATCTGCAACATAGTCACAGTTTAACGACCCGGCGGGTCGCCGCGCAATCGATCGGGGCGTTTGCCCTCGGCAGTCTGGGGCTGTCAGCGATCTTCGAAGTGGCGCTGGCCGGCTACCTGAGCGGGCTGGCTCAAACACCCGTCGATCCGGCTGACGTTGCCGCAGTGCTGGTGCGATCGACGCAAGTCGCGCACGTCGTCGATGTGTATTTCATCACGTTGCTGGGCGTCGCGCTGTTGATGGCGTTAATCGCGCTGGCCTGGCTGCCAGCCGATAACGCAGCGCGGCCCCAACGGCGCTCCGGCCCGATCGGTGCGGTGATCCTGATCGGGTTGGGCGGTATCTGGCTTCACTTCGCCGACCTCAATCCGATTCGCGCCGATGTTTATCACAAGTTGGGCACAGAGCACGCAGCGACGTCGCCCGCCGCGGCGGCGGGTCTGTTTCGCCAGGCGATCAGGTTAGCGCCACAACAAGATTTTTATTTTCTAGCATGGGGGCGCGCCTTAGTTCAACAAGCCCAGTCCGTGATTGCATCCGGCATCGAAACACCATCCCGGCTAAGCGACCAGACCCGGCTAGGTGATGTGTTGGCCCTTGACGATCACCAGCTAGCGCAGTTGAATCGCCTGGACTTGTTGTACGCGGCGCAAGCGGCGCTTCAGCAGGCGCGTGCGCTGAATCCCCTGTATCCCGATCACACGCTGAATCTCGCGCGTTTTTATTTGCCTGAATTGCCCGTCAACACCGCAGCCCGATCGAATCTGGCGGCGCTGGCCGACGACTATTACACGCAGGCCGTGCGGCTAAGTCCGAGTAACGCAGCCTATTGGAATGAGTGGGCGGAGTTCGAACAGAAATACCAACATGATCCGGATCGCGCGCTGGAAAAGCTGGCGCAATCGCTGCGGCTTAACCCGGCCTATGCCGACACTTACCTGCAACAAGGCCAAATCTATGCCGACCAGGCAGCCTGGCCGTTGGCGCGGGATGCTTACCAGCAAGTGGTGAATATAGAACCCCACCGCGCCGAAGCCTACAGCGCTTTAGCGTTCAGCCATTATCGATTGCAAGAATTGCCCCAGGCGGCTGCGGCGTATCAACGGTATATCGAGTTAGCGCCCGACGCCCCTAATGTGTGGGAGGCGCATAAAAACCTGGCGCTCGTTTATCGGCAACTGGGCGATCTGACGCAAGCGCTGAACGAACTCCGTCTGGCGGCCGGCCTGACGACGGGCGACGATCAAGCCCAACTCAATGCACTGGTCACGCAATGGCAAATTCGCTAGCGGGTGGCCTGCTATGGTTTCGTAACCCAAGCGAAACCCCCGGCCGTTCGAGGTTGAATTACACTATTTCAAATCACAACTATCTCTGGTAGGCGAGGCTCCGATGGAACTTGATGCACGCGTCAAAGCTCTGGAATACGAGATGAAAATCTTAAAGAATGAAATTCAGCGCACGCTGCTGGATATTCAGGAACAGGTGCTGGTGCACTACTATCCCACCCTGCGAGCGGAAGATACTGCGCCTCCGGCCGAAGCAGTGGCGCAGCTAGCCAATCGAGCGGCGGCTGCGGCGACCGCCAGCGCGCCCGCCCCCATCTTGAAGAAAGTGTCGCTGGATGAGGTGCGCCCGACGACACCCCCGCCGGCCGCGCCCAAAGCCAGCGGCAGCGTCGATCAGGCGGCCATGGTTAAACTGCTGGAGTGGGTGAACGATAGCATCGCGCGGCTGGGCAGCCAGCGCACCAGTCGGCTGATTGGGACCTGCGTAACTCGCGCCATTCTGGACAACGACACCAAAGCCATCTTGCTGCGGCTGACCTCGCTCAATCAGCAGGCCGATCCGGCACAGGTGGCTACCAACGACGTGTTAACCATCGTGCTGCGGCTGGATGAAGAGCTGGGCCGGGCCGCCGACATCGACGAAGCACTGACGATCATCGAAGAGGCCGGCCTTGGATAAGACGATCGTCACCGCTCTGCTGATCATTGCCGGCGTCATCTCGGCCATCCTGGTCTTCAACTCCATCTCGCCCGCGATCCAGCAAAGCGGCGCCGCGATGAACAGCATGGAACGCCGCCTTGACGAGCGGATGCAGAGCCAGATCGAGATCATTCACGCCACCCGCTCCGGCAATACGGCCGTGATCTGGGTGAAGAATGTGGGCAGCTTGCGCATTGCGCCGCCTGAAGCGTGCGATCTGTTTTTCGGGCCGGACAATAATTTCACCCGCATCGGCTACGGGGCCGGCAGCGGATCGCCGTATTGGGATTACGTGATCGAGAATGATACCGAGTGGCGATCGCGGGCCACGTTGAAGATCACGGTGCACTACCCGGTGCCACCGGCGTCCGGCACCTACTTTGTCAAGCTCGTGCTGCCCAACGGCATCAGCACGGAAATTTTTGCCAGTTGGTAAACAGCCCGGCAGCGGCTGCTCAGTCATGGAAAACGCACTCACCGGCATCATCATCATTGGCATCATGATCCTGGCTATGCTGGGCTTAACGGAAGGCTCGCTGACCGCCCAGGGCGGCCTGGCCGAAGCGACACGCCTGATGCAGGTCCGCCTGGCCGATCAAGCGCGCACTCATTTGCAGGCGCTGTCGGCCAGCACCTCCGTACTGGGCGATATGGTCTATATCACCGTCACCAATACGGGCAACACCAAACTGGCCGACTTTGAACACTGGGACGTGATTGTGGAATACACCGATCTGAGCCTGCTGCCGCACGCCAACTGGTACACGTATGGCACCTGGCTCAGGCAGATTTATCAGACCGCACCGACGACGCTGGAAAAGATCGAGCCGAATATTTTGAATCCGGGCGAGGAAATGATCATCACCGTGCCCGTGGAATTCACCATCGCCGCGGGATCAACCAACGTGGCCACCGTCGCCACACCCAACGGCATTGCCGCCAGCGTGATTTTTGAACGGTGACATCACTCGCAGGAGACGACCATGCTTGCATCCGATCAGCTAGCGACCACCCTGGCGACTGCCCGACGCACGGCCCGGCTAACCACCAGCGGCCACCTGCAGCTGCTGACGTTCAAAATAGATGATCAGGACTACGCCCTGAACATTGCCAACGTCGTACAAGTGGTGCGCATGGTGGCCGTCACCCGCGCCCCGAAAGCGCCCGTCTTTGTGGAAGGCATGATCAACCTGCGCGGCCGCGTCATTCCCGTCGTCAGTTTGCGGCGGCGCTGCGGGCTGGCCGATCGTCCGTATGACCTCAACACGCAGTTGTTGATCGCGCGCGCCGACGGGCGGGTGATGGCCCTGATGGTCGATGTCGTCTCTGAAGTTCTCACGCTTCCAGCCGATTGCATCGAACCGTCCGATCAGATCGGCGCCGCGATGGAACACCTGTTAGCGGTCGGCAAACTGGGCGATCGGTTGATCTTAATTCTCGATCCGGGCAGTCTGCTCAGCGACGATGTCGTCGCTGACGCTGTCAGCGCTTCATTGAACTAACCGACCGCTCACTGGACAACGGCCATGGCACCCGATCTTAAGGACTTCAAACTCTCTCAGGCTGAATTCGAGCGCTTCCGGGATTTCATCCTGGACCGTATCGGCCTGGACTTCCAGGAGGACAAGCGTCATCTGCTGACGCGCGGCCTGGCCGAGGTGCTGACGTTGACGGGCAACAGCAATCTGGATCAACTGTACTTGCTGCTGCACAGCCGCGCAGCCACCACTGAGTTATGGGATCAAGTGATCAGTATACTGACGGTGGGCGAGACGTACTTCTTTCGCAACGCCAATCACTGGGACGCACTGCGCAATCATATTCTGCCCGAGCTGATGGCGCAGCGCGGACACAGCAGCCGCCGCATCCGCATCTGGAGCGCAGGCTGTGCCACCGGCGAAGAGCCTTACTCCGTGGCAATGCTGCTGCGCGAGACGATTCCCAATCTGGACAGTTGGAACATTCTGATTCTGGCCACCGACCTCAATCGCGAAGCGTTGCGCAAAGCCCAGGCCGGCCTATACGGCTCGTGGTCATTCCGCGGAGTCGATCGGCGCATTCAAGACACCTATTTCGAATTCGATGGTAAGTCCTACGCCCTCGACGAGCACATCAAGCGCATGGTGACGTTCAACTACCTGAACCTGGTGGGCGACAACTATCCATCGCTGACCAACAACACCAATGCCATGGATATTATCCTGTGCCGCAATGTCACCATCTATTTCACGCCGCAGGTGACGGTGGACGTGGTGCGGCGCTTTCATGAAACCTTGACCGATGGCGGCTGGCTGATCCCCGGCCCGTCCGAACCCAACATGGTGTTCTACGGCGATTTTGAAACGCGCAACCTGCCCGGCACAGTGGTGTATCAAAAGACCCGATCGGCCGAGCTGCGCCCCGCGAAATCGATCAACGTCTTCGCGCCGACGCTGCCCCAGGTGCCTGCCTTTACCACACACCCGACCGCTCAACTGGCCCGCGCGCCGGGCGCGAGTGTGCCCGTCTCAACCGTTCGGACCCCGATCGCGCCGCCCAGGCCGCCGGTCGATCCGTTTGAAGCCGCCCAACAGCTGATCCAAGCCGGCCAGCTCGACGAGGCCCTGGTGAAGTTGTACGAAAAGTTAGATCGCGATGCGGCGTTCGTACCCGCGTATTACACCCTGGGCAAGATTTACGCCAACAAAGGCAATCTGGGAGAAGCGCAAGCCTGGTGCGAAAAAGCCATCCAGAAAGACAAGTTGCACGCCGCGCCCTACTACACCCTGTCGCTGGTCTATCAGGAACACGGCTTATTCGAACAGGCGGTTGAAGCCCTGAAGCGGGCCGTCTATCTTGATCGCGATTTTGTGCTGGCCCACTACACCCTGGCCCAACTCTATCAACGGCAGGGTGACGCGGCGAACGCGCAACGATCACTGCACAATGCACTGCGCCTGCTAGAAAGCCGCCCACGCACTGAGG
>JACRBO010000368.1 GCA_016219235.1 Chloroflexota bacterium | reverse complement strand
CGCCCCGGTCAGATCGACGGGCACGGTTGAAGTGACGATCGCCTGTTGAATGTGGCTGAGACCTTCGGCCTTGGAGGCTAACGCGCCCATTGCCTCGGCCGCCACCTCTTGCAGCGTGCCGCCCAGGCTGGCCTGCACGGCGGCCGCGATCGAGCCTTCAATCATCGGGGCGGCGCACAGCAGCACGTTGTGGCGCTGACTTTCGGGCATGAACTCCAACGCCATTTCCGCGCTCAGGATGGCGCTGCCCAGATCCATCAACACCAGCACGCCATCTTCGCTGTAGGCAGCCTCAATGGCCCGATGGATTTTCTCGGCGTTCGTGCCCAGCGGATGCAGCGGATCGCCGGTGCCGGCGGCGGTGGCGATGACGACGCGCGACTGCTGCGTCATGGCGCGGGCCAGTTCGGCGACACCGGAGACCAGCGACGGACTATGCGAGACAAGGACAAGATTGACCATAGTTATCGTGACGAGTGACGAGTAATGAGTAACGAATCGATGTCAGTCAGCGCCCTGGGCGCGTTATGCCCGCACGCTTTCGACGGGCAAACAATGCGGGCAGTTCATCACTTCGACAACTTCGTTAAGAACTTGATCGGTGACCTGCTGCGGCTCGCCGGGCGTGAAACCGGTGGCGCCGCACTGGCAGGCAAACCAGCCAACCCGTTTCGAGTCGTAAACCACTGCCGCGCTTGCGCGGAGATCGATCTCCTCCACGCCCATTTTCCAGCGGGCATTGGTGATCAAGCGCCGGCAGCCCATGGCCTTTAAGCGCGCCACGTATTCGGCAAAATGTTCGGGCGTGCAGTGGCGCATCAGCAGCACGCCGACGGTGACATCGTTGGGCATTGGCCACTGGCGCGCATCCGTGCAGACGGCCACCAGATTTTCCGGCCGGCTATGCCGATCGGCCCGCGCCAGCACATCGGGGTTGCGTTCAATCGCGTACACCCAGCTGGCGATGTTTGCCACGCGGCTCGATAAGCGCAAATCCCCCGCGCCAATATCGACCACTACGTCAAATGGATAGATCCGCTCAACTACAAACCGATAGGTCTCTTCGTCGTAAGGCGCCCAGATCGCTTCCCAATCAATCGGCCCGGTCATCAAGCGCGCCCCTGTGACACGATCGTCGCGCTGAGCCAGATACCATAGGCGATGGCCGCCACGCCGATGATCGTCAGCGCCGTCGAGAGTTTGCGCTCGGTGGCAGGCTTCAGGCCCAGATCGAGCAGAATCGCGCGCACGCCCAGCAGCGCGTGCCACGTCACGACGATGAGGAAGGCAATCTCCAGCAAGAACACAAACGGATTGGATAGATACTCCACGACTTGCTGATAGTTGCGCAGACCGCCTTCGACGACGAAGTGCTGCACGAACATATGCAACCCCAGCAGAACCAGCAACAGGGCGCCGGTAAAGGCCTGTAAAATCCACGACCAACTGCTGGCGCGTTCGCGAACAGGTTTATTCATGTCGCCCCTAATGCGTCTCCGCAAACACCGCTAAGGCGCTGAGCACGCTAAACACGATGGTCAACACCAACCCGATCCACAGCATGACCTTCTGGCGCGGCACGCCGATGCCAAAACCGATCAACGACAGGCGGATGCCGTTCAGGCCGTGCGCCAGAATGCCAATGATGAGCACCACATCCATCATCAACACCAGCGGCGACCTGGCAATGGCGACGAAGTTATCCCAGGCGGCCGGGCCAATCGCCAGCTGGCTGAGAATGCCCAGATGCAGGAAAAGATAGAACACCAGGCCGAGCGCGCTCAGGCGCATGACGACGTAGGCCCAGAAGCCCACGCGTTTGCCGCGCACGTTGAACCATTGCAGCGGCTTGCGCTCGACGGGTTTAGGTTTAACGTCTACAGACATTCACAACCTCCAGTAAATCTGACACTGCAGCAAGTTGGCAACTTGCGTTACACAATTAGTTCCTGCCAAACAACCGCCCAATCTTGCGCGCCGCGACCCTGCCCTTGAGGCGCATAATGGCCTCGCCCGGATAGACTTCATACGGGCAAGCCTCGGTGCATTCAAACGACGAGTGGCAGCGCCACAGGCCGTGCTCGTCGTCGAGCAAGTGATAGATGTAATCGTGATCGACGCCGCGCGGCTCATTCAGCAGCCGTTCAGCCGCCGCCAGCCCCATCGGGCCTAAGAACTGCGGATCGGTCGCCATCACCGGACAGGCTGATAAACACAGGCCGCATTCAAGGCAATTTTCAAACCGACCGAAATCGGGCAGCCCTTCAGGGAAGACATATTTGCCATCGGAACGCAGCGATTCGGCGTGGCGGATGATGGGCATGCCGACCAGCGTCATGCGCTGATAGATCGGGCTGGCGTCCACGGCAATGTCCGTGATGACGGGGAAGTTGCGCATGGGATCGATCTTGATCGTCGCGCCTTCACCGTAATCCTTGACGGGCGTGACGCAGGGCAGCTTCTCCACCTCGTTGACCAGCAGTCCGCACGATCCGCACGAAGCGTGATGGCACGCATGGCGGAACATGACGGTCTTATCTGCGGCCCACGCTTGCTCGACAGCGTCCAGCACGTTGCCTTCATCCGGCACTTCCACCGGGAAGGTATCGTAATGCGGTTCGCTGCCCGGCTTGTAGCGATAAAGTTTGACAGTGAGTTTCATGGCTATCGTAACGAGTAATGAGTAACGAGTAATTACTGGTTACTCGT
>JACRBO010000367.1 GCA_016219235.1 Chloroflexota bacterium | reverse complement strand
CTAATGGCAATTTCACTCTCAACATTTGGTGGTTGAGACTACGCCAAACCGCCAGATATAGGACCGCGGAGTGCTTTGCCGAAACTTGGCGAAGGTATTGCACCTACGAAACCTCTATCGATCGATAGACTACATGTCGACGTGCGCAGCGTGTAACCCTCAAACGAAATCCACGGGGGTTACACGCGGGTGCCATGGGGTTAAGCAGCGCGCCGATCGGGTCACTTACGATCGGCGCGCGGGCGTTAGAATCTCACGGGCTGTGAGATTCAAGCCGCAGTGGTCAAGCAACTAGTCACACCCCCCACCCTCCAGCAGGCGCGCGACACCCTGCAGACCGAGTGTACGGCGCTGGCGGAGAAATTGGCCGCCGAACAGACGATGGTCTCGCAGCAGGCCAAACTGATTGTGCTGACGGAAGCGCGCCAACAAAAACAGCCGTAATAGCAGCAGCATTAATGTCGCATAGTGCTGCCTGGTAGATCTTTCTATTAATGCCGATCCATTAATGCTGCTGTCTACAAAAGGATAAGCCATGTCCAAACCAACCACCGATCGACCCACGCCGCCCGATCTGTCGCCCGGCTCACCCGCCCGACTGGTGCTGGAACGCGCCAGCCTGCTGGGCCTCTTTGACACCGACCATTTACAACCCGACCTCAGCCGTCACATGCGGGACAAAACCCTGCCCGTGCTGGTCAAACTCGGCTGGTTCAAGTCGCTGGATACCGAAGGCCACCTGCGGGCCGGTCGGGCCGGCCGCGCGCCCGACACATATGCCTTCACCGAAGTCGGCGCGCAGCAGGCGCACCAGGTGGGCCTGACCACGGCGCACGCCTATCATCAAACGCGCCGCCCCAACCAGGCGGCCGATATCCTCAAATTGGATGTGCGTCTGGCGCTGGCCCGGGCCGGATTGCAGGTGGCGACCGAACGGCAGATCATCCGCGCGCCGCGCGTGGTGCAGCCCGATAACGTGGCGACGCTGCCCGACGGCCGCAAAGTGCTGTTCGAGATCGAAGGCCCGGCCGACGGGCATCAACGCCCGCGCATTCTGGACAAGGCGCTGCACTGGGACGAATGTGCGGCGGCGCTGCGCGAGGCCGGCGCCGACCTGCAGGTGCGGGTGATTGCGAATGTGAAGGATGGTCCGCCATTTGAGGACTTCTGCGCCGAATGGGCGACGGCGCTGGCCGTGGCGCAGCAGACGTTGGGCCGCCGCAGCCCGATCGAGTTTTGGGCGCAGCCCGCCCGTGCCTTCGCCGAACGGCCGATCTGGGATCGGCTGGACGGCTTCACGCGGCTGGATGATCCGGCCCTGGTGCCCGAGCAGTTCGGACCGGCGGCCCTCATGACCGAGCCGCGCCCGGTGACGGCCCTGGCCGAGTCAGAGGCGCTGGCGCTGTTGCCGCCGCCGCTGCGCCGCCGCGTGCAGTTGGACGAACACGCCCTGACGAGTGTGAAAGCGCATGCGATCTACTTCAACGACTATCTGGCGCAGGAGATTCCACCCTTGTCCGAGAAGTTTTTCGAGTTGATGCGCCACCTGCGCAGGGTCGCCTTCCCCGATACCCCCGATCTGTCGCGGTTGGCCATACCGGTGGCCGCGCTGTTCGCGCTCAGCAAGTACATCGCGCGCGAGCCGGAGTTGAAACAGTCGCTGACGATTGCCCGGCGGCGCTATCGCGGCGCGCTGGCGATCAAGATGGCGTTGCAGTTGGCGTCGGACCTCATCGACGTCTTTACGAATTTCCACGGCCTGCGGCACGACAGCCCGGAATGTGACGTGTGGGTGCAGTCGCCCGAACAGGACGGTCAGGGTTCACGGCTGACGGTGCGCGTGGGGCTGAACTTGCCGGCGACGATGTGGGGCGACCTGCCGGAACGGGCACGCGACCAGGTCATCCGCGAGTCGGAGCAGGGGCTGGCCTGGGTGCTGCAACAGTTGTTCGATTATCCGGCCATCCTGGGGATTGCGGGGGAGAAGCAGAAACCATGACCACGCACGCAGAGCCTAACTCGATGAAGCGGCTGTATCTCGCCCGGCTGCGCGCCGCTCAGATCTGTCCCGCCTCCGATTGGCCGTATGGTCAGGCGGTGTATTACGACCCGGGCAGTGTCTCGTTGAGCAGCGACGAGACGCTGAGTTACTGTTTCATGGAGTTTGGATCGGACCTCCAGCCCTGGGTGTGGAGTCAGGCGCAAGCGCGGTTATCGCCGATCTTGACCCGGCGCGCGGTGAACCTGGTTGAGCAGGAACGCCGTCGCCTGGAAAGCGTGCTGCCCGCCGATTGGGAGGGGGCCTGGCTGATCGGGCAGCGCGCGGCCGCGTTGGATGTGTGTCGCCTGCTGTATTTCGAGCCGGAACATTCGTATCTCAAGCCGATGTGGCAATTGTTGAATGAGCATCGGACGTTGACACCCAAACAAATCGCAACGGTGCAGCAGATCAAGGCGGAACGCGGCGGTCTGCAGGGGCTGCGGCATCGACAGGTGATTCAGTGGCGGCTGATGCGGCTGAGCGAACTCGATCTGAAGCCGAACGATGCGGCGACCGTGCGCGAGTTTCAGCCCGAGGCACAAACGCCGCTGGGACTGAAGCGGACGCGCGAAGCGGTCATCACCGCGCTGGAGATGAACTATGTGGCGCAGCGTTTGAGCCAGACGCGGCAGCGAGCAATCCGAATTTGGATCGAACTCAAACAGGCGGTCAACCGATGACGTCACTCATCCCGGATTTCACGACGTATCTGCGCGAACGCGATCGCGCGGCGTTGACGATTGCAGGCTATGTGGCCGATGTGCAGTTGTTCGCGAAGTGGTTCGAGCAGACCAATGGTGAAACGTTCGCGCCGCCGGCGATTACGCCCAGCGACGTGCGGGAATATCGGCAGCACTTACTGAACGTCGATCGGCGCAAGGCCAATACGATCAATCGAAAGTTGGCGGCCTTATCGGTGTTCATGCAGTTTGCGATCGAGACGCACTTGATCGAACACGATCCCACCACGCAAATCAAGCATGTCGAAGAGTCGCCGCGCGGGCCGAAGTATCTGGACAAGCAGCAGCAGTTCGCCTTGCAACGTGCGATCGAAAAGGACTTGCAGTATTCGCAGGCTCGGTATCCCAGGCGCTGGTTGTCGCGCCGGCGCGATGCCTCGCTGGTGTTGTTCCTGTGGCATACGGGCCTGCGCGTGAGTGAGGCCATCGCGCTGACGAAACGCGATGTGCAGTTGTCGGAACGCAAGGGGCAGATCACGGTGCGTGGCAAGGGCACAAAGCAGCGGATTGTCCCCTTGAATGCAGAAGCGCGGCAGGCCCTGCAGGCGTGGCTCGACGCGCGACCAGAGACAGCGAATGATGCGGTTTGGGTTTCAGTGGAAACAGACGCCGCGTTATCGGCGAGGTCGGTGCAACGCGTGTTGAAGCGCTATGGCCGCGCCGCGCACATCGACGATCTTACGCCGCATGTGCTACGCCATTGCTTCGGTAAGAATTTGATCGATGCGCAGGTGTCGATCGACCAGGTGGCGGCGCTGCTGGGGCATAGCAACCTCAACACCACGCGGATCTACCTCACACCGAGTGAGCAGGATTTGGAGAAGGCGGTGGAAATGATCGAGCTGCGGTAAAGCCGATGGTATAATGATCGTGAAGTCGCCGTATTCACGCGGCGATGTGCAGGGAGGTGCTAAATGACGGTGATCACTGCTATATACGAAAGGGGGGTGTTGCGTCCCTTGACGCCACTCAATCTAACCGATCGACAGACGGTGCGCTTGCAAGTGCTGCCTGCCGACGCTCCCATCGAAGATGAAGGCGGGGCAGCGGTACGGGCGTTGGTGGCCGCCGGCTTGATGCGGCCACGTGCGGAGACCATGCCGCTTGCGCCCATGTCTGATGTGGAACGCCGCGAGTTGGCGCGTCGACTTGGACAAGCGCCAGGCAAATCATTGTCGGAAACCATTATCGATGACCGAGGTGAAGGGTGAGCCTGGTTTATCTCGACACCAGCGCCCTGATCAAAGAGTATATCGACGAGGCTGGCAGCGAGTGGGTCAGAGCGCTCAGCGCTCCAAGTCCCGACTCTACGGTGTTTGTATCGCGTCTGGCCGTTGTCGAAACCGCTTGCGCCTTCGCTCGCCGCCGCCGGGAGGGGGCGCTATTGGCTGCGGATTATGTGCGAGTACTCGCGCTGGCGGAGTATGATTTTGCCTATCGCTACAACGTACTGGACGTTGATCTGACGCTCGTAGATACCGCCAAACGCCTCGCCGATCGACATCCGTTGCGCGCCTATGACGCGGTTCAACTCGCTACAGCCTGGCAAGCCCATGACATCCTGCGTCGCGCCGGCCAGCCGCCGTTAATGTTTGTGACGGCCGATGATCGCTTGTTGGCGATCGCTCAGGCCGAAAGTCTCCTCACCGATAACCCCAATCACCATCCGTAAATTCGCGCGGTCGGTGCTGCAAGGCTTCAACGATTGGCGTGCCATGTGCGGTAGTCATCAACCAACTGATAAGTGGATGACGCCTGATCGCTGACCTTCAAATCGCACAACGGAAAATCATACCGTCGACGGCCCACCTGTAAGTGGACGATCAGACCATACGAATCATCGATGGCCGAAATGCTGAGGACTTTGACCTGATCATCGACCTGCAGCGGCCCGAGCGTTTGATATTGATCGACCACGGCCTCGAACGGTAGTTGCCAGTTTGCCAACAAGTGGGTGTGCCAGGCTTTGAGTTGGGCCTGTTCGTCATCGCGATCGATTCCAGCCAACACCCGTTGAATGGACTGGCCGGCTTCACCCAACCAATCCCAGGCGTGTTGACGCTGAATCTGCTGGCCGATTTTCAGCACTGCTTCTGCCGAATCACGCGCGATGGCTGGCTCGACCTCAGCCAGGCCCAGCACCATGCGTCGCCAATCCAGACCTTCTGCTTCACAGTGCGCAATCTGCTCGGCCGGCATCGCCGCGAGGGTCAGGCTATCCCACTCGATCTCGACGGTGGGTGGTCTGACGCGCGCATCCACCTGGACGACGCGGCCCTGCCAGCCACCCAGGTCGTAGCCAAAATCGGGATCGATGACAGCCGGTTTGACCCGGACTGAATCACCGGGTGTAAGTCTCAAGGTGGGGCGTGACGTCATCTGCACTCCGCTTGAAAGGCGGTCAGCCGTTATCGTTCGGCCGAACTATCACGGCTGGCCGCGCTATTTCCGTTTCCGATTCTTCTTGCGCGATTTCTCGGCCTGCTTGCGCTTGGCCTTCTCTTTTTTGGCCGCTGGTGGCTGACTGTTGCGCGAGGTGGTGGTGGGTCGCTCGATAGCCGTCAGAACGTCAGCCATTTTCCGCGCCGTGTCAACCACCTCCTCCAGCCACTCATTGCGCTGTGGTGTCTCACGCTGGGCCAGCAAACCCATCTCCACCTGAACATCTTCCCAGTCGCTGGCCACCGACACATCGACCTGGCGCGCCTCAAACGCGCGCCATCAGCGGTGCGGCTTCAACGGCTTTGAGATCGATCAGATCGGAGATGAGGCAGCCATTCAAGGTCGGATCGTTCGCGGCAAACTGTGCCAGGTGCCGCACGATCAAACTTGCGCATTCGGCACGGACGGCCGGCTGTTGCCGTCCGATTTCTCTCAGACAGGCGGCAGCGGCCACGTAGGAAAAGAGCAAATGACCAGCCTGCGCGAGGTAGCCAGTGAGGGCAGGTATCGCCGCCGGACCGATCTGACCGTAGACGTCCGGCATTTCTTCCAGAATCCACTCATTGGCGTCTAATTCATCAAAGAGACGCTGCAATGGCACACTGACCGCTTCGGCGTGCAATTGCCCCAACGCCCGCCAGGCATGGATCGGTGCCCACACTTCCAGGCTGTCAGAATCGGCCCAGTTCAGATGCGGGTCAGTGGCCATTCGAATCAAGTCGGGGATATGCTCTGGCTCAAAGCCCAGCTCAAGATAGCCGGGCTGCAGGATGAGATTGCGGGCATCGCCGTAGGTGAGTAGGCGATCGACGGGCGGCGTGTAGGGAATGGTTGATGGGGCGCTCATGTCAACTCCTTCGGACTTTGGATGTCCGTTGATTCAGGGCCTACGGGCTGTTGTGCATTCAGAAGGTCATCCTATCACATTCAGGCTCAGGTCTTCACGACCTGTTTCTAGATTTTTCGCAGATGACGAATAGACCGCGCAAGATTGGCTTGCGCCTGAGCCTCGTGCCGTTCTCGAAACGATGCGGTCTGATAGAGCGAGGGCCGCATCAGGAACGCTTCCAATACTCGAAGCCGCGCCTCTCGATAGGCCGTCTCTGGCACCCAGTGATATTCCTGCCGGATCGCGGCCTCATTGCGATCGAACTCTGCCGCAGGTCGCCCCAAAATCGAGAGATCGATATCGACGATCAGGACAGCATCCGGATCATCGAACGGCGCGTGATGCTGCGTGGCTAAGATCAAGCCTGTCACGCGTGCGATGACTTCATCGACTACAGCGGCTTGTCGCAAAATGCGCGCCGTCCAGGCAGCGCTTTGCGCTTCGTTGTCTGTCGCGTGTGGATCATAGATCACATCATGACACCACAAGGCGAATTCGACCTCGTCGGGGAATTGGGCCAGATGACGGACGAGATCGAACTGGGTGAGACAGTTGTGAATGTGATCGAGCGTGTGATAGGCGCGGTGGGGTTGGTGATACGCCTGCGCGAGTTCTTCGAAGATCGGCACCGGGGATGATTGAGCACCCAGGCGATACCACAGATCGGACCAGCGCGAGAAAGTTGTCATCGCCCTTCAAGCCGATCGAACAGGGTTTTGGCTTCGGTGTAATCGGGCCGTATGCCCAAGCGCTCAAACCAATCCAGCGCCTCCTTGGTGTGCCTCAGTGCCGCTTCATCCTCCCCTAGCGCTTCTTCGGCCAGCGCCAGGCGGTATTTGAGTGTCGTCATATATTGGTCAGCAGTGTGAGCAGGTAGTCCTGATGCCAGGCGGCTTTGAGGCGTTTGTTGTGCGTGCCGAGTTGGGTCGTTGTATCCTGCTTCAGCAAATTGAGGGCGATATGCCGCAAGACGGCGAAGTTTTCGGGACCGTGCTCTTTCCGCACCCGGCTCTCGTCTTCGCGGACGGCGATGTCCAACACCCAATGCACTTGGTTCTCGATGCCCCAATGGCCGCGCACGGCGGACAAGGCGAGGGGGGCGTTGTTCTCGAGACTGGCGATGAAGTAGCGCGTCTCCACGGTGGTGGTGGAACCAACTTGGCGTTCGGCTTCCACCATGACGACCATGCGTAAGTGCTTCCAAGCCTGGGCCGGGTTGAGGTAGTCCAGGTAACTT
>JACRBO010000364.1 GCA_016219235.1 Chloroflexota bacterium | reverse complement strand
GAGGATAACGGCGGAAACGGAAACTCACGAGCATACTTCGACTGCAAGGCGGGCGCATCCTGAGCGGACTCTGAGCGAGTGAAGCGAGTCGAAGAGGAAGTCGAAGGACGCCCGCCGCTGCGCTCGGGACGCGAATCATCACCTGTGTAAAGGCGAATAACGTTACGCTCGACATCAATCTCAATCGTATCGCCCGCCTGCGCGGCATCCACCGCCTCAGGACACGTGATCAACAACAAGCCTTGATTGATGCCGTTACGAAAATAAATCCGCGCAAACGACTTCGCCACCACCGCCGAAATGCCCTTGTACTTCAACGCCGTCACCGCCTGCTCGCGCGAACTACCGTTGCCCCAATTGCGCCCCGCCACGATCACATCACCCGGCTGCGCGTCAGTCGCAAAGCGCGCGTCCAGGTCTTCCAGTGCATGCGCGGCGATCTCCTGCGGCTCCTTCAGCGTGTACGTGTACTTGCCGGGAAAGATCACATCCGTGTTGACGCCGTCGCCGTACTTCCAAACCCGACCGCGAATTGTGGATTGCTGACTGCTGACACTTGCGCCTGCGCGCAGTGCAGGTGTTGCTGATTCAGAGTTCACCTTGTCACCTTGTCATCCCTTCATCTTGTCATCTCTTCATCTTGTCATCCGCCGCGCTTTTTGCGGCGCGTCATCTTGTCACCTTGTCACCCCGTCACCTCTTCACCCTGTCGCCCTGTCCCTCTATCTCTCCGTCACTCAATCTCTCTTGGATCCGTCAGCACACCCTTAATCGCGCTCGCTGCCACGATGGCCGGGCTTGCCAGATAAATGTCGGCATCCGGCTGGCCCATGCGACCCTTGAAGTTGCGATTCGCCGTCGAGACACACACTTCACCCGGCGCGAGGATGCCCATGTGATTGCCCATGCATGGCCCGCAGCCCGGCGTGCCAAACACTGCACCCGCTTCCATCAAGGTTTGGACGTAGCCAGCCTGTAAAGCCTGCAAGTAAATCTCAGACGAGGCCGGAATCACCAGCAAACGTGTGCCACTCGCGACGCGCTTGCCCTTCACGATCTCAGCCGCCGCCGCCAGGTCTTCCAATCGGCCATTAGTGCACGTGCCCAGAAACGCCTGATGCACCCGCGTGCCCGCAACCTCACGCAACGGCTTGACGCTATCCACCGTGTGCGGACACGCGATCTTCAATTCGATCGACGCCGCATCAATCACGAGCGTCGAAGCATACACGGCGTCGTCATCGGGATAAATCGCCATTGCTCGAATTGCTGATTGCTGATTGCTGATTGCTGATTCCCGATCCCTGATCCCTGATCCCTGATCCCTGATCCCTGATCCCCGATCCCTCACCCGCCTCTCAGCCAAATACTCAAACACTGCTTCATCCGGCGGCAGATACGCATTCTTCGCGCCGAACTCGGCCATCATGTTGGGGATGACCATGCGGCTGGCAAGTGACATCTTCGCAATCGCGTCGCCGTGAAATTCGATCGATTGATACAGGCCGCCGTCCGCGCCGAGCAGCCCGATCAAATGCAGGCACAAATCTTTCGACGTTACACCGCGCCCTAATTCGCCGGTGACGATCACCTTCATGCTTTCGGGCACACGCAGCCACAATTCGCCCGTCGCCCAGATCGCCGCCATCTCTGTGCGGCCGATGCCCGCGCCGAATGCGCCCAGCCAACCGAAGTGCGTTGTGTGACTGTCTGCGCCGAGCACCAACTGCCCCGGCAAGACCAGCGCTTCTTCGCTCAACACCTGATGACAGATGCCGCGTCCCACTTCAAAGAAATGCTTGACGCCCTGCTCTTTCACGAAGGCGCGCACTTCGGCATGATTCTGCGCGTGCTTGGGCGTAGGGGCAGGCACGGCGTGATCGAGCGTGATGCACATCCGATCGGGGATCACCACCCGATCGAGGCCGATCGCCCTGAAGATGCGGGCGATGGCGGCCGTGTTATCGTGCGACAACGCCACATCGGGTTTCGCATCGATCACTTGCCCCGCGATCGTATACGACAGACCTGCCGCGCGCGCCAACGCTTTTTCCGCAAACGTATAGCCCATTAGGCCACCTCGCGCTTCAGTTGAATCCCGTTCAATTGTGACGAACGCCCATTCGCCGTCGAATCGAGCCGCTGCACGATCGACGGTGCGACCTTCGGCAGATTCAAGCGCGCCAGACCAAACTCTTTCTCCGCAATATCGATCAGCACCTGCTCCGGCGAAATGTCCGGCGACAGTTGATAGACGCGCTGCTTGAATACGGTCGCGATTTCTTTGGCCGTCGCCTCATCGATTTCGAAATAGCGAATCTCTTTCAAAAAATAGTGAATGATGTTCCAGCCCGACAGCGGCCCCAACAGAATTTCGGTCTCGCTGACACCAAACAGATCGAGTGGATGGGCTTCATACGTAGACGCATCATTCAGCACCGCATTTTGATGCACGCCCGCCGTATGCGTGCGATTCGTCAAACTCACCGGCTCTTTCGGCGGCACCAGCATCTTTAACTTATCCGCCGCCGTCACGTTGATCGGATACGAGCCGCGCAGATGATAACCTTCGAGTTTGTCGAACTCGCGATCGATGTACAGGTTGAACAACAGCGCCGTCATGCTCGTAATGCCCGATCGTTCCGCGATGCCCAGCAGCGTGGTGTTGATGTAGCGCATGCCCGCCTTCACCGCTTCCAGCGAATTGATCAGTGCGAAGCCGCGATCGTCGTGGAAGTGGCCTTCCAGATCGATGTGCGGATAGCGCTCACGCAGCGCGCTGATGCGCCGGGCCACGGCCGGCGGCGTAGCAACACCCACGGTGTCGGGCGTGCCAAAGCGATCGACATACGGCGCGACCACGTCATACACGCGGAACAGATCGTCTTCGCGCGTGCGGAAGGCGTCTTCGCCGCTGAAGCGCAGCACCAGCTGCGGATAGTTGCGACGCACTTCGTCGAGCAGCGTCGCCGCCTTCTTCATGATCGTGTCGAGGTCGTTACCGTGATTGTAGGCGCGCGATTCCGCCGACGTGCCGATGTAGAAATTGAGGCCATCGGCTCCGGCTTCGACGGCGCTCTCGACATCACGCGGATGGCAGCGCACGTGCGCCAGCAAAAACGTGTAGCCCTTCTGCGTGATCAGGCTATCGCGCACATCGCGCAGCGCCGACCAGTCTTCACGTTCCTGCGGACTGACCAGCGGCGCGAACAACTCGACGAACTTCACGCCGTAAATGATCAGCGCGCGCAGAATTTCTTCTTTGTCCGAGCGGGTGAAGAAGTACTTGTGATGGTCGTGCAGCAGCGAAGTCTGCTGCCCGTCGCGCAGCGTCGTGTCGATGATCTCCAGCGCGCGCGGGAAATATTGGCTGTAACGGGGAGGCTCTACCATTGTGGATTGCCGATTTCTGATTTCAGATTTTACGCATTACGTTTTACGCATTACGCGACTTCAACGCTCAAAACTTTGCTCACTGCCTCAACCACCTTCTCAAGATAGCTCTTCTCAATTACCAACGGCGGCAGGAAGCGCATCACGGTCAGGCCCGCCGGTAACGCCAGCACATGGTGCTTCATCAACTCTTGCAAATAGGGCGTGACCTTCTGCTTCAACTCGATGCCGACCATCAGGCCGAGGCCGCGCACTTCACGGATCAGCGGCGATTTGATCTGCTTCAACTCATTCACGAACCACGCGCCCAGTTCCGCGGCCCGATCGGCCAGGTGCTGCGTCTCGATGAAATCGATCGCGGCCAGCGACGCCGCGCACGCCAGCGGATTGCCGCCAAACGTCGAACCGTGCACGGCCGGCGGCAGCGCGCCGATCCGCGGCCCGATCAGCGTTGCCCCCATCGGCACGCCACCCGCCATGGATTTAGCCAGGCACAACAGATCGGGCTGCAAGCCGTAATGCTGAAAGGCGAACATCTGCCCGGTGCGGCCGAAGCCCGTTTGCACCTCGTCGAGGATCAACAGCGCGCCGCGTTCGCGACACAGTTCTTGCGCCTTGCACAGAAATTCGCTCGTGCCCGGCCGGACGCCGCCCTCGCCCTGCACCACTTCGATCAAGACAGCGGCTGTTTTGAAGTCGATGGCTTCTTCTAAAGCAGCGACATCGTTGTACGTGATGTGGCCGAAATCAGGGACCAATGGCTCAAACGGCTCGCGATACTTCTTCTCCCACGTCGCCGACAACGCGCCATACGTGCGCCCATGAAAGCCCCGCATCGCTGCGATCACGCCCGTGCGTTTGGTCGCCAATCGTGCAAACTTGATCGCGGCCTCAACCGCTTCCGTCCCCGAGTTGCACAGGAACACGCGCGGCAGGCCCGTGATCGACGTGAGTTTCTGCTCCAACTCCGCGCGCCGATCGTTGTAGAACATCTCCGGACACGTGATCAGCGTCTGCGCCTGTTGGGCAATCGCCGCGGCCACTTGCGGATTCGCATGTCCCACATTCACCGAACCCTGCCCGCCGACGCAATCAATGTATTCGTTGCCGTCGCTGTCCCACACGCGCGCGCCCGCGCCCCGCACCAGCGCGATCGGTCGCTTGCTGTATACACCAGAGGTAAATTGATCTTCGAGTTGTTGAATGTTCATAGTCTATTGGCTCACGTTATCTATGTTCAGTCGCTTGCCCATGCTCACGACT
>JACRBO010000363.1 GCA_016219235.1 Chloroflexota bacterium | reverse complement strand
GTTGATCGGCCTGACGATCGCCTTTGCGATTCCGTGGACGCGGTGGACCCGATCGATCGTGGCGCGAATCCGCGCGCGGATCGAGGCCGCTTCGATCGCTCAAGCGGACCGATCGGGCCGATCGAATCGATCGGGTGCGGAAGATCAATCGGTTGTTGATGAAGCGCCTGACGTTCCTACTGCGACGGAAGACATCGTGCCCCCGAAGGAAATCATCATCAAGGGCGGCAAACTCGATCAGGCCCCGCTGACGGCGACGCAACTACCGTTGAAGGTGGCGGCTGAGCCGAAGCCGAAGAAGATCAAACGCGATCGCAATCTGCCGCCGCTGGACCTGTTGGAAGATCACACGCTGCTGACGATTACGGAAACGGAGATTCAGCGCAAGTCCGAGTTGATTGAGGAGACGCTGCGGCAGTTCGGGCTGGAAACGAAGGTGGTCAGTGTGTCACAGGGGCCGGCCGTGACGCAGTTTGGCGTGGAGCCGGGCTTTGTCGATCGGCCGGGCCTGGACGGCGAGGTGCGCAAGCAGAAGGTGCGCGTGTCGCAGATCAGTTCGCTGTCCAATGACCTGGCGCTGGCGTTGATGGCGCCGTCGCTGCGCATCGAAGCGCCCGTGCCGGGGCAGTCGTTTGTGGGCATCGAGGTGCCCAATGACAAGATCGATATGGTGGGCCTGCGCGGCGTGCTGGACAGCAATGCGTTTCGCAAGATCAGTTCGCCGCTGGCGTTTGCGCTGGGCAAGGATGTGAGCGGCGCGTCGATTGCGGCCGATCTGGCGAGCATGCCGCATATCTTGATCGCGGGCACGACCGGCTCCGGCAAAAGCGTGTGCATCAACGCCATCATCATGTCGCTGATCGCGAATAATATGCCGGAAGATTTGCGGCTGGTGATGATCGATCCGAAGATGGTGGAGTTGATCCGCTATAACGGGCTGCCGCATCTGTACGGCAAGGTGGAGACGGAGTTGGAGCGCATCGTGACGGTGCTGCGCTGGGTGACGCGCGAGATGGATGCGCGCTACAAGAAATTTGCCGAACTGGGCGCGCGGCATTTTACCGAATATAATTTGCAGATGGTGGACAAGGGCGAGGAGAAGTTACCCTACATCGCGGTGATGATCGACGAACTGGCCGACCTGATGATGAGCGCGCCCGTCGAGATTGAAAAGACGATCACGCGCATCGCGCAGATGGCGCGCGCCACGGGCATTCACCTGGTGGTTGCCACGCAGCGCCCCTCGACCGATGTGATCACGGGTTTGATCAAGGCCAACTTCCCGGCGCGCATTGCGTTCTCGGTGGCGTCGGGCGTGGACAGCCGCGTGATTTTGGACAGCGTGGGCGCGGAGACGCTGCTGGGCAAGGGCGATATGTTGTTTCAGTCGCCGACCGCGGGCACGCCGCAGCGTATTCAGGGCTGCTACGTGGGCGAACGCGAGATCGATAAGGTCGTGGAGTTCTGGCGCACGAAGTACGCCGATGAAGAACCGCAGCCCGCGCCGTGGGAGATGAACAAAGTGCAGCAGTTGCAGGAGATCGCGCACTCGAGCGCGAGCACGGCGGCGTTGGAAGACGGCGATGAAGTGCTGCTGGCGAAGGCGATCGAGGTGGTGAAGAAACACCGCTCGGCCAGCGCGTCGCTGTTGCAGCGCAAGTTGAGCCTGGGCTTTCCCAAGGCGGCGGCGCTGCTGGATGAGATGGAGAAGATGGGCGTGGTCGGTCCGGCGCAGCAGGCGGGCCGCACGCGGCTGGTGCTGATCGGGGGAGAAGAAGATAATGCGGAGGAGTGGGGATAGCAATGAACAATTCACAATGCACAATTCACAATGCATAATTCACAATGCATAATGCATGGTGCATAATGATGAGTGACGAGTGAATCAACGAATAGCGAATCAGTGAGTTGTGGGTGTCCCTGCGAGGAGTGGTGGTGCTTCGCGGGGATTTTTGTTGGGAGAGTCGAATCGAGTCTGCTGCCAACGAACGGTGAACGCCCGTGGATGTGCCGTTAGCGCAAGGCCGGGCACCCGCGGACACGGCTCGGTTGTCTTGACTAATCGAGCGGACTGCGGACGGCGAGACCGCCACGATTCAAGACATGCGTATAAATCATCGTGGTCTTGACATCTTTGTGGCCGAGGAGTTCCTGAACGGTTCGAATATCGTAGCCGGCTTC
>JACRBO010000058.1 GCA_016219235.1 Chloroflexota bacterium | reverse complement strand
TCGGGCAGACGGTGCAGCCCGGCGATCAGATCGCGCTGTCGGGCAACACCGGCCTGTCGACGGGCGCGCATTTGCACTGGGATATGCGCATTCGCGGCCTCAACGTCGATCCGCTGCAATTTACGCGGCGGGCGTTTCCGTGAGAGGCCGTCGATTAGTCAACTGGTCAATCAGTCGATCAGTCAATCGGTCAACTGGTTCACCGGTTACCGATTGACCAATTACCAATCACCGGTTACCGCTTACTGATCACCATCTTCTGGAGGACACATGGCTGCACTTTTCTTGTCTGGCGCGCAATTGGTTATCTCGGTCATTACCGCCGCACTGGTGGCGTTCCTCAGCATCTGGCTGTTTGACAAGACCACGCGCGGCATCGACGAATGGAACGAACTGCGCAAGGGCAACGTGGCGGTGGGCCTGGTGCTGGCCTCGCTCATCGTGGGCGTGGGCATCATCTTGCGGCCCGGCCTGGCGCCCGCCGCGCTCAACCTGGATGTCGGACCGGCCAATGCCGTCGTCGTCAAGCTGGCTGTGCAGTTGATTCAAATCCTCATCGGCTTGCTGTTGTCGATCGTCGCCATTGGAGCGGCGCTGTGGATCTTCACGCGGCTGACGGGCGCGATTGACGAGTGGGCAGAGATCGGCCGGGGCAATGTGGCGATTGCCACCGTGCTGGCGGGCGTGGTCATTGCCACGTCGTTGATCGTCAGCACTGCGCTCGACGCGATTCTGCTGATGCTGGTTGGCTGAGGGCCGCTCGATCGAAATCAAACGCCCGATCGGCTTGATCACCGATCGGGCGTTGTGGTTCGTTGAGTGTGTGTCAGGCTTCGTTAGATGAATCGAACTCTGCCTCATCGATCGTATCCTCAGCGCTGATCCGCAACAACTCGCGCGCCTCGGCCGCCCGCTCGATCGGCACCAGGATGCGCACCTCGCCCAGCCCGTCAATGGTGATGCCCAACGTGCGCCCGATCGATTCGTAATCAAACGCAGCCGGAATGCCCGAGGTTTCCAGACGGCCCTTTATTGCTTCGGCTTCCAGCATGCCCTGGGCGCGATAAATGATCTCCAAACCTTCGCGTTGAAGTTGCACTTTCTTGCCAAACATCGCTGCCTCCGGTGAGTGCGCGTAATCGGTAACCGGTGATTGGTTATCAGTATAGCACACCTTGCCCATTGAACATTGATCATTGTTAATTGTTCATTCTTAATTGTTCATTGTTCCTGTGGTATAATTCCGCGCGCCAAACAAACGCAGTCCTAATCGCAGGAGATCATAAGCAGTGACAGTCCGCGCCACACAGACCCCCGAGTACTGGGGTGAAGCTTTCACCCTGACCGCCGATGATCGTGAGTTTCTGCTCAACCTGTTTGTAGAAGACGAACGGCCGCGCAGCACCGATGTGCTGGCGCGCGCGTTGATCGGCTATCGCACACAGCGCGAAGAGACCGCCATCCGCCGCAAGCAGCAAGGCCAGGGCACGCTGTATCAGCCCAAGCGCGTGTTTAGCGTGGGCGAGCAGGTGGTCTTTCCCGCGCTGGAATTTGCCGTGGGCCAGGTGACGGCCATCCGCGACGGGCAGAACCCCGACTTCGATCACTTCAAGGTGATCGAAGTGGAGCTGGACGGCACGCGGCGCGAGTTCGCCGCCGACTTTGCCTACAGCCATCGTCTCAACGAAGATGCAGCGATCTTGTCGCCGACCGAAGAACTGGTGTCGCCCGACGATCTATACAAGCGCCATGGCGTCCGCTTTGTGCCCCACCTGCGCCAATTGCTGCAAGCCGCGCCCGATTTTGTCTGGCTGGCCGGGTCGTGGTTTCCGCGCGCCCTCATCGCCGATGTGAACGTGGGCCAGCTCAATATCGCCGAAGCGGTGCTGGACATGAACGGCGGCGGCCCGCTGTCCACCGAAGCGAACCTGGCCGTAGTCGGCCAGCCGCCCTAGAACAATAGCAGCCAGCAAATCTTCTCGCTGAATTACGCGCTGTATCACGACGAGCGCTTTGACGAGGTAGGGCCGGCCGGCGAAGTGCTGTGGTATCTGGTGCGGCTGGAACCGGACAGCGTGCGACAGCTGCCCGATCGGTTGCAGTACAGGCCGATCGATTACACGCCCGGCGCGCTCAACGCGGATTTGCTGAAGTTCGAACGCAAACTCGACGATGAATGGTCGGACTTGCCCGCCGATGATGCGTCAGCCGACGCGTCACTCGACGACGAAGAAGTGACCTTTACGCTGACGTATCCACACCGGCGCGCGGGCACCGTGCCGCTGTCGTCCACGACCTCGCGCCTGTTCCCCGACGGCCGCACGCACCGCATCCGCTTCATGTTCGAAGATGCCCGCAGCGGTCAGCGCTGGCCCGGCTGGGTAGTGCGCGAGCGCCACTATGCCTTTGGCCTGGATGTGTGGTACGCTGCCAACGATGTGCCCGCGGGCGCTTACGTGCAGCTCTCCCGCAGCGACGAACCCGGCGTAGTGGTGGTGGATTTGCGCGGTCTGCGCCCCCGCCGTGAATGGGTGCGCGTGGCCGTGCTGCGCGACAACCGCCTGACCTTTGACATGATCAAACGGCAGATTCCGTGCGATTACGACGAACAGTTGATCGTGATCGCCGACGACACTGCCGGTATCGACAAACTCACCGCGCAGCTGGCCGAGCGCGGCACGCCGTTGAGCGAATTGATCGTGCAGCTGCTGCCGGAACTGGCCAAACTCAGTCCGCAGGGCAACGTCCACGTCAAGACGCTGTACGCGGCGCTGAACCTGGTGCGCCGCACGCCGCCCGGCCCGCTGTTTGCCGCGCTGGCTGCTCAAACCACCTTCCGGGCGCTGGGCGACGGCTACTATCTGGCCCGCTGATTTCATCCGCTTACGACAACGCGGCGATCCGACTCAGCTGGATCGCCGCGTTTGATTTGACTGCTCCACGCCCGCGAGTTTTACCGCGCCCGCATACGATTGTTCTTCGCGTTATGCTCCACTTCGGCCAGCCCCAGCAATTCCATCAAGGGCGGCACGTGCCGAAGCGCCCCCGCAGGCCCTTCTTCAGCCCGTACCACCCGCCCACCAGCCTGTTTACAGGTGCTTACTGTAGCATACGCTAGCATCGATCGCCAACTGGTCGGGCGGATCTACGCTGCGCACACATTGACTTCGAATTCTAAACTATGTTAGGATGGGTAACGCCCTCGGTTGTGATTGTATATTAACATGCGTTCATTCCAGCCATTCATCAGGCCCGGCACGGGCGATCGAAGGTCTCATTAAATCGATCGAGTTGGCAACCCACACCCATCGAAAGGAATGAATCGCCATGCCAAGTTTGCGAAGTAGAAGTCTGTCGATCGCGGTCAGCTTGCTAGGCTGTGTGCTGCTATTCCTGTCCGTCCAGCCGCCAGCAGCAGCTCGGGCCGCGCCCACCGGCAATGTCTGCGGTGCCATTGCGACCAATACGACCTGGCTCGCCGCGAACAATCCATACACCGTCACGTGCGATGTGCAGGTCACGATCGGCGTGACGCTCACCATTGAGTCGGGCGTCGTCGTGAAGTTTGGCGCGGGCACCTCGCTGCAAGTCGACGGCACACTCATCGCTCAGGGCGCTACCTTTACGTCCGGTAAGCCGACCCATGCGAAAGGCGACTGGGGGCGTATCTTCTTTACCGCCAGCAGCGTAGACGCCGTCTTCAACGGTAGCGGCCAGTATATAGGCGGAAGCCTGCTTCAGAACAGTCTCGTCGAATGGGGCGGCGGCGGCGCCGGGGTGAGCGGCGCAGTCGAGGCGGCTTCCGCCTCGCCGTTCATCACTGCCAACACCATTCAGAACAATGCGAGTAGCGGCCTGCATGCCACCGGCCGTTCAGCCAGCCACCTCATCGTCGTCAGCGGCAATAACCTCAATCACAACACAGTCAACGGAGATGGCGGCGGCCTCTACGTCGCCAATGGCTCTGTGACGGGGAACACGGTGGACAGCAATGTCACGGCCTTTGTCAACGGCGACCGCGGCGGCGGGATTTATGCTTCGGCCAGCACACTGCTCAGCAATACGGTGACGAACAACAACTCTTACACGGACGGGGGCGGCATCTACGCCACCGGCAGCACATTGATCGGCAATGTCGTAAGCGGCAACAACGCCGATGGTTATCACGGCGGCGGAGTTTATGCGAGCGGCAGCACGCTGACCGGCAACACCGTCAGCGGCAACACCGTGAACCAATACGGCGCGGGGATCTACGCGGCGGGCGGTACGGTGACGAACAACACCATTAGCGGCAACTTCACCACCGGCGCTTACGGCAACCACGTCTATGGCGGCGGCATCTATGCTTCGTTGAGCACCGTAAATGGCAACCTGATCAGCGGCAATAGCGCCGCCGGCTTGAACAATGACAATGCTTACGGCGGCGGCATCTACGGCTCAGGCAGTACCATTACCGGCAACACCATCACCGGTAACACCGCGTCTACAGTTGGAGCGAACAATGTCGGTTACGGCGGCGGCATCTATGCTGATGGCGGCGCGGTCAGCAGTAACGTCGTCCACTTGAACACGGCGTCCGGTGGGGCGGACGGTCAGGGTGGCGGAATTTATGGCCGCCAGAATACCGTCCAGCAGAACACGGTCACAAACAACAGCAGCCAGCGCGGCGGCGGTGTCTACTCATTCAAAGGGACGACCACCAACAACACCATCCTTTCCAACACCACGACCTTAAGCGGGACACTATACGTTGACGAGGGCACGGCGCTGCAAAACACACTCAAGTATAACACGGCCAACTACGGCGGCGGCCTGTACGGTTACAAGGCAACGCTGACCGGCAACACGCTGGAAGCCAACACGGCCAATGTCGGCGCGGGCCTGTACGCCATCAGCGGCACCGTGCGCGCTAATCTGGTTCAAAGCAATACGGCCCAGAGTGACGGCGGCGGCTTGTACGCCAACGGCAGCATCGTCACCCAGAACTTCCTCGCCTATAACCAGTCGCCGTCCTTTGGGTACGGCTCCGGCGCGTACGTGGTGAATGCCACCGACTTCAGTTATAACAGTGTGGTCAGCAACACCGCGCCCGGCGGCGTGGTCGGCGGTGTTTCGATCAGCGGGCAGCCGCAGGTTCATTACAATAACCTGTACGGCAATCTGCCCTACGATGCCGAGGTGGTGTCATCCGGCGAGGTGAGCGCCACGCTCAATTACTGGGGACCGTCCGCCTGTGGCGCGATTCCCGGCCAGTTCTACGATGGGCTTGACGCGCCTGGTCGAGGCCCGCTGCGGTATGCGCCTAGCCTGTATTCTCCGACACCACTAGCGCAGTTGTCGGCGCCCGCGAATCTGAGCGTCGTCACGGGCACGGCCACGATCACACTCACTTGGACGCCGAGTTCGCCTGTGCCTGACATCGGCTGCCGCAACCCCGGACCGGCCGCGCCTGATTGGGGCTATCGCCTGTACTATGACGCCGATAGCTGTACGCCCTATAATGGCAGCGGTTTGCCGCAGGGCGATTCGCCCATCGATCTAGGGCAGGGCGCTACGGTAGTAGTGAACGGCCTGTCTGCCAGCGGCGACTATCACTTTGTGGTGGCTGCCTACGATTACCTGGGTCGCGAAAGCGCCTACTCCAACGAGGTCGTCAAGTTGGGTGAACAGCGGCGGGTTTATTTGCCTGTGGTGTTGAAAAACGGCTAATCGATACCCTGAACGGTTGCCAACCAATTGACACGCCCCGGCCAGTCTGGCCGGGGCGTGTTATGTGTCCAGCTTGCGTAAACGGCTCATTGACTCTGCCGTTGCTGGATCGCCGCGTTTGATTTGACTGCTCCACGCCCGCGAGTTTTACCGCGCCCGCATACGATTGTTCTTCGCGTTGTGCTCCACTTCGGCCAGCCCCAGCAGTTCCATCAAGGGCGGCACGTACATGCCGAAGCGCCCCCGCAGGCCCTTCTTCAGCCCGTACCACCCGCCCACGGGATTGTCCGCGGAGCGTGCCCAGGCTTCCACCGTGCCGGGCGCGGCGGGCTTCTGCTCGTCGGCGCTGCCCAGCGGCAGCCAGTCGCCGTGCTGCTTCAACAGCACGTGGAGGTCATCCAGGCAGCGCAGGTGATAGCGCAGTTCCGTCGTGCCCACCACGCACACCAGTGCGGGCGGATCCAACGTCTCGTCGCGGAACATGACGTATTCCGATGATCCGCTGGGCGTCTTCAATTTCCATGGTTGAGCGCGCGTGCCAGCGGCAGACTTGCCGCCTGCCGCTGCTTTTGGCTTGACGGTCGCTTTAGGTTTGGCTGTCGCTTTAGCGGGCGGCCTGGCCTTGGACTTGCTGGCCGCTGCCTTGGCGGACGCCGCCGTCGGAGTCGATTTTGCTTTGGCGGCGGGCCTGGTGGTGCGCCTGGCTGCCGTGCTCGATTTCGCCTTCATGCTGTCTGCCTCCCATGTTGAATTGCGGATG
>JACRBO010000371.1 GCA_016219235.1 Chloroflexota bacterium | reverse complement strand
GACTTTCAAAGAGATCATGAAATACCCAGGAAGATCAGTTGAACCCGCCACTCAAGTGCAACATGCACTGGCGGTTCTAGCAGTTTTCACATGCACGATGCACTGGCGGACGAACATGCAATATGCACGGTCGGCTCGCAGCTAGACGTGTTGACACTTGCCGTGTAAATCCCCGTCCAACCTATTCCGTCTGGCGAACGCTCGACATGGAAATCTGTCTCGTCGGACGAATTGTCCTGCCACGTCAAATTGATCTGCGTTTCCGAGACCGCCGTCGCATTTAGGCTGGAAGGCGAGTTAGGAGGAGGAGGCGCCGGAATGGTGCAGGTATACTCTGGACTCAAAAAACTGTTTCCACTGCGATCTGTGTCGCTGACCACATAGTGATAATCGATGCCAAATCGCAACCCGTTAAGTGTGAAGGTATGCAGCTTGAAGTAGAGCGGATTTGAGACCGTCCGAGTGTACACTCCGGCCAGTGTGCCGTACAAGACTGCCCCGTCAGCATACTCATTGGTCATCCACGAAACCGTGATGGTGTCAGTCGCGCCTGTGATACACGTGACCGTACCCGTAATTTGCGGCGGAACGGTGTCGCTGATCATTCCGACTGGATAGGTGAAGCCATAGAAGCGATCAGCGTTGGCGTACTGAATCACAAAGCGTTCGGAGACCTGTCCCATCAGCGTGAGTAACGTGCTGGAGATGGGCGGCACGCTGTAGAAGCGCATGCCATTCGCATATTGCACCACGAAGCGCGACGGGATGTCTGGGATCGGCATTGTCAACGTCGTCGTCACGTATGTCGTGGCGTCCGCATTGGTAATGATGAAGCTCGGTGGTATTTGCCCGCTCGCCGGCATTGGCAGTAACAACAACAGCATCACGATCAACAAAACCGCGATGACTAGGGTGAGAACAATCTTTGTGTTCATCATGGCACCCTGTATGTGATGATGAGGACTCCGTAGGCAGGATTCGCCTGATACCCACCACAACCGACAGCGATAGTATGGGGGGTATCCGGTAGAAGTTCGGAAACGGTTAAAGTTCCGTAGTAAGCGGAATTACCATAGGTTGCACTTGGCTGTTTGTCTACTCCGTCAACCGTGAAATAATCAGCACCTCCAGCATTATTGGTGCACAACATGGACCATCCTCGATCAAAGTAGCCAAAACTTGATGGCAGCTGGATTGTGAAATCATTGCCGTTTAACTGATCTTCAGCGACAAACAACATATTAGTTGCGTTAGGATAGCGAAAATCGTAATAGGTTACATCGATGAAAGGGGCTCCAGCCGCGCCTGCTATTTGTCCTACGACAGTTTTCAATTTTGTTGTATCGATAGTTTGGGACCTAATAGCGATTATTTTGTTGGTAAGATCACTTCTTAAGTAATATGCTAGGATCCAACCGTTTGCGCTAACGTACACATGTACATCAAAATTCTCGCTGTAATTTGGTACAGCCACTGACCCAATAATGTAATCCGGTGTCTCCAACTCGATCGTGCGAAACTGACCTCGTACTAAACTCAAAGTGATTGCATCGGGCGAATGGAAGTACGCTGAGATGCCTGCTTCCTGGTCAAGATACGCGCCGAGGTCGAACGCCGCTGGCCTGGCTTGTGCCGCGTGGACGACGTTCACGAACGGCGGCGCTTGCAACGCCAAGGCCATTTGTCCCGTTGCAACGTTCGTTGCCTGATTGGACGTTGCGGGCAAGAACAACAAGGCCATCACCACTACAGTCATGCAGGCTAATTGGACAAAGTTTCGCTTGAACATGAGTATCCTCCAGCTGGGGTAGCGAAATGCTAATTCAGACAAGAACGACCATGCGAATACCCGGGGCACGTGCCCCAAGTGCGGGTGATTCGTCAGATGCCAAGATTCAGATTGGGCCGTTGGGTGGTGGAAGTGATCGATTATTTACAGCAAGCACACCACTGAGGAAGGGAATGCTTTTCATGGCACGCACCTTTCGTCGTAAGGTCATCGCGTCGAGGACGATCGAGAATGAGTGCGATGAAACCAGAAGACAGGAGGCCGTCTGGCGAAGGTGCGTGTGCCGGTGGCTATTTGTTGATATTACAGTAGCACTGATCGAAGGTGAGTCAAGTACAAGTTTTGTCGCAATCTTTTTGAAGAAGACGGATAGCAAAAACTCGCCTCCGATTTGGAGGCGAGTTTTGCCATGTGCTCGCTGCAATCAAATGCTAGATTGCTTCGCTGCGTGGCGGTTTGCAATGACAATTGGCACTAATACGCGATCACAAACTCCCCTGTGCGACCCAGCTTTACTTGATCGGGGCCGAAGCCTTCCGGCAATAACTTGGCCGCCTGCACGGCGCGATTGAAGGCCTCGTTGTCTTCCAGCCCCAGCGACTTCAACACCGGATTGTGAATAAACTTCAGGTGACGTTCGGCGGTGTGAAGGCCCGTTTGAGCGACGGCGTGAATGAAGTTACGGGCATTGGGAATCAGCCGCAGCGACGGCATCTTGAAACCGCCGAAGACTTGCTGCATCACGTCGAGCGCTTTTTCCGGCATGTATTTGAGATGCGTCATGACGATCTGCAAGAAGATACCGTGATGGGCGATCTCGTCCACGCCGACGATGCGGAAGGCCTCCGACGCGCCGACCTCATAGCCGCGCGTTGATTCTTCCTTGGTGGGCTTGTCGGGCAGGCCGTATTCACTGCGGATACGGGCGCGGGTTTCCTGATAGTTGAAGAACGTGGCGCGCTCCTGCACCATGGCATACACCGACACGCCGAGCGGGGTATCGGTGCCCGCATGATTCTTGAGCGTCCAGCGATGCTGCTGGATTTTATCGCAGTAGTCTTTGAGCTGCTCTTCAGAGCGCAGACCCGAATGCAGCAAAGTCATCTCCCAGGCCACGCCGTGCTTCATTTCCTCCGCCCCCCATTGCAATTGCAGATTGCGGCGCGTGCGGTTGTTGCGGAACATCTCCAGGCCTTCTTCTACGTAATCGCCGACATACTCTTCGATGCCGAGGAAGCCTTCGATCAGGTTGACGGTTTCGGCGCCGAGGCGCTGACCGAACTCCTTCATTTCCTTGAGCGGCAGATCGTGCCACGGCGACCAGCGCCGCGTCTTCATGGCCTTGCCGAAGTAGTCGATGAAGTGCTGCAAGCATTCTTTATCGATGGCGAGCTGGCGGGCGGCCTGCGTCCATGGCCCGCGAATGAAAGTGGGTAATGCAAATTTTTGGCCGTCAGTGACGGCGTCTGTGAAGTTGGTCATGTCTCTTCCATTTCCTGGCTGAACCTGGCTGGGCGACGAGGAACGTCACCGTAATTATTATAACACTTATCTTCTTTATTCGTTGCGTGAAATCTGAGACCTCGCAGGGCAGGATCCTCAGCAACTCTCAATTTGGCCGGCAGTGCTCCCGCTGGATGAAAATCCAGCGGTTTGGAACGGCGGATTTTCATCCGCCTTGAGCCTCTCGTAAAGTCAAATAGAGAATTGCTGCGTGATCCCGGTTGCATCGCCGTCGTTCTCTGGTACACTTGCGGCCTCATGATCACCACCCTCATCTTCGATCTCGACGAAACCCTTTACCCGCGCAACGCCGGCCTGATGCAGGAAATCGGCGCGCGGATTCTGCGTTATCTGATCGAGCAGCTGGGCTTATCGGAAGAGCAGGCGCGCTTTCAGAAGCAGGACTACTTTCAGCGCTACGGTACCACGCTGCGCGGCTTTATCGTCGAGCGGCCCGACATCGATCCCGAAGACTATCTGCACTTCGTGCACGACATCGATCTCACGGCTTACCTCGGCCCGAATCCGGCGCTGGCTGAGATGCTGCGATCTTTGCCGCAGCGCAAAGTCATCTTCACCAACGCCAACGTCGAACACGCGCAGAATGTACTTAAGGTGCTGGGCTGCGCCGATCAATTCGAGTGCATCATCGACGTGCGTGCGGTGGACTTCGTCAGCAAGCCCGATCCGCGCGCGTATGAGTGCATCCTCGACATCATCGGGGCACGCGGCGATGAATGTGTGTTGATCGAAGACAACGCCCGAAATTTGCGCCCCGCCAAAACGCTGGGCATGACGACGATCCTGGTAGACAACAGCGAGTGCGAGGAAGTGGATTACTGCGTGCGAAATATCTTGGACGTAAGGGGCGCGATCGAGCATGCGATAGCGAGACGGCAGGACGGAGAGACGGCGGGATGATTGATAAGACGGTTTCTATGGCTGAAGCCGCAGCGTTAGTTAAGAGCGGCGACACACTGGCACTGGGTGGCATGAATCTCTATCGACGGCCGGTGGCCTTTGTGCGCGAATTGCTGAAGACCGGCGTGCGCGATCTGACGCTGCTGTGCTTCACGGCTTCTTACGAGAGCGATCTGCTCATCGGCGCGGGCCAGGTGCGCGACATTCGCACATGCTATTGCGGGCTGGAGGCCTTCGGCCTGGCGCCGATGTTTACGGCCCTGGCGACACGCGGCGACTTGAAGGTCATCGAGGAAACCGAAAGCAGTCTGGCGTTTGGTCTGCGCGCTTCGCTGGCGGGCGTGGGCTTCATGCCCGGCCAGGGCTGGATCGGCACAGACATGCTGAAGGTGCGGCCCGATGTGAAAGTGATCAATGATCCGTATTCGGGGAAACCAGTTGTGGCTTTTCCAGCGGTGACGTGCGATGTGGCGGTCATTCATGCGCCGGTCGCCGATCGGTTTGGCAACGCCCGCTTGAAGGGCAATCTGTCCGTGGATCAGGAACTATCGATGGTGGCGAAGCGCGTGATCGTTACCGCCGAGGAAATCGTCGACGAGCTCACGGCCCCGATCGAGTTGACGGGCCTGTCAGTGACGGCGGTCGTGTCCGCGCCGCGTGGTGCGTGGCCCACCTCGTGCTATCCCGGCTATGCAGTGGATGGCGAGGAGATCCTGCGGTACACCGATGCGTGCGCGGCGAACAAATTTGAGGATTATGCCCGCACGCTGATCACGTCAAACGCTCACTGATACCGCCTATCCCTCGTGACACTAAGTGCCGTCCAATAAGTTTTGCAGCATCGTCATTCCCGCGCGCTTTCGGCGGGAATCCAGCAGGCCCTCAGAGTGGATGCCCGCCAAATACATTCGGACATGACGTCGCGTGAAGGCATAAATCAATACGGAAACCGATCTAGTCCTGTGCGGGCAGCGTAAAACTAAATTCGCTGCCCACGCCGATCTGGCCGGATACGGCCACCTGCCCGCCCAGTCTTTCCACGATGCGCTTGACGATGGACAAACCCAGCCCGTGCCCGGTAGCGCGCGCTTGATCCAGCCGCTCGAACTGGGTGAACAACCGCGACTGCTCATCGGCCGACAGGCCGCGCCCGTTGTCGCGTACCCAGAAGCGCACGACGCCATCGGCCAGCGGGGCGGCGCCCAATTCCACACGCGGCGCGTATCCGGACGTGCCGCCATATTTGATGGCGTTGCTGACGTAGTTGACCCAGACTTCTTCCACCCATGGTCCGTGCCCCAACGCAATCGGCCAGTTTGACGGTACGCGCACCTTGGCGTGTGATTCGCGGATCAGGTATTCCAGCCGTTGAAGCGCTTCGTCCACAATGGCGCCCATGTCCAGCGGTTGCGCGATCACCGTCTTATTTCGCACCCCGGCCAGCAACATCAGTTCCTCGATGATGTTGTTCATCTTGTGGCTCATGCGGCTGATGGCGCGCGTGCTGACGCGAATGGTTTCAGCGGGCAACTCGTCCAGATCGATGTCCAGCATCTCCGCATAGCCCATGATCGTGTTGAGCGCGTTCTTCAGATCGTGCGCCACAGTGTGCGCGAAGGCATCCAGCTCGGCATTGCGCACGGCCAGGCTGTCGTTGACGGCCTGCATTTGCTTCTGCAGGTTGCGCAGCGCCAGATGCGTCGCCACCCGCGCGGCCACTTCTTCCACCTGAAACGGCTTGGTAATGTAGTCGACGCCGCCCGCCGTAAACGCCTTGACTTTGCTGTCAATATCGTCGAGCGCGCTGATAAACAACACGGGCACGTCGCGCGTCACCTCGTCGGCCTTGAGCCGCTGGCAGACTTCGTAGCCGTTCAAATCCGGCATGCCTACATCCAGTAAGATCAGATCGGGCGGTGCGGCCCGCGCGGCATCCAGGGCCAGCAGGCCGCCGGGCACCGGGCGCACTTTATAGCCGCGCGCGGACAGAATCTGCGCGAGCAACCGCAAATTGGCCGGCGTATCGTCAACTACCAAAATGTCCCCCAGAACCTGCGCCGCATCCGTCATACCGAGTCTCCGGCAGGCTGTACCAGCCACAGAATTTGATCGTAGTTGAAGTTACGCGCCATCTCCGCCAGCTGATCGGCCAACGCCGGATCGATCGGGCGCAGCTGATCGATCAGCGCCAACATCCGATCGAGATCGGCGGCAACCGTGGCCTGTTGTAGGCCGGCGCGCCAGACGGCGGACAGTTCGGCGGCCGTCACCAGCCGATCGGGCGTAAGCGGCTGCGGAGCGCTGGACGCGGGCGCCTCGTCCGCGTAGATAAAGCGCACGCCCAGATGACGCGTTAAGCGCTCGAAGATTTCTTCCTCACGATACGGTTTGCGCACGAAGTCAGCGCAACCTTCCGCCAGAATCACATCGCGCTCTTCCTGAAACGCACTCGCGGTAAGCGCGATGATAACGGTGTCCGCGCCGTGCGCTGAGGCCTTGATGTGCTGCGTCGCGGCGTGACCATCCATCACGGGCATGCGCATATCCATCCAGATCACATGCGGCTGCCAATCGGCCCACACGGCCAGCGCCTCCTGGCCGTTGGCGGCCTCGCGCACCTCGAAACCCAACGGCGCCAACAGTTTCACCAGCAACAGCCGGCTAACCGCCCGATCATCGACCACCAACAGCCGGTAGCGCGGCTGCCCCGGCTGCAGCCCGATCACACGCCGGGTTGTCAAAGCGCGGGGCGACTCTGCCTTTTCCGCCAGCGCGACGGGCACCTCAAACGCAAACGTGCTGCCCTGGCCGGGCGTACTGCTTACCCGCAGGTCGCCGCCCATCAACCGCACGAATTCATAGCTGATGGACAGGCCCAGGCCGGTGCCGTCCAGCACTTTCTGACCATTGGGCGTTTGCACAAACGGCTTAAAAATAAGGGCTAAATCTTCGGCGGTCAGGCCGGGGCCGCTGTCTTCCACTTCAACCTGCAACCGATCGTGCCGATAAGCGGCGCGCAACGCCACGCCGCCGCTCGCCGTAAATTTGACCGCATTGCCCAGCAAGTTAATGATCACCTGGCGCAGCTTGCCTTCATCGGCTTGCACATAGCGCGGCAAATCAGGCGCGATATCAAACACCAGCGCCAACTGCTTGTCGGCGGCGCGCAGCCTAAACAGTTCTTCCAGGCCGTCTAGCATGTACCGCAAGTCAAAGTCGGCGGCGCGCAGAGTCATGCGGCCCGCTTCGATCTTTGACATGTCCAACACGTCGTTGATTAACGTCAATAAATGTTCGCCACTGCGCTGGATGGTGTTCAGGCTGTCCAGCTGCTCGCCGGTCAGGTTAGCGTCGCGCGCCAATAGTTGCGTAAAGCCCAGAATCGCGTTGAGGGGTGTGCGCAGCTCGTGGCTCATGTTGGCGAGGAAGGCGCCCTTGGCCTGGCTGGCCGCTTCGGCGGCTTCTTTGGCCCGCTGCAATTCGCCCTCGATGCGGCGGCGCTCGGCCAGTTCGGTCTGGGCCTGTTGATACAGGCGCGCATTATGCACGGCCGTACCCGCCTGATCGGCGAAGATCGCCAGGCGGGCAGCATGGGCCTCCGTAAAGAAATCCGTGGTGACACTGTCCAGGTTGATAAAACCGACCGTCTCGTCTTTCACGCGAATTGGGGCGCTCAGGTATGAGCGGACCCAGCGCGACTCCGACCGATCGAGCCAGCCGGGCTGCGCGGTGACATCCGACATGATCAGCGGCGCACCGGTCTCGATCATCTGACGCAGATGTTGAGTTTCCGAGACGGGCAGATGCACCGATAACAGCGGACTGGGCGACTCGCCCCGGCTCTGGCAGACGTAGGCATCATCACCGCTGATCAACATGATGTTGGCTTCGTCGTGCGGCACGACCCGCCCGACGTTTACCAAAATCCGATCGAGCACGGCGTCAAACTCAAGGGTACTGTTAAGATCGGCGGCGGTGTTTTGCAGGGCCTCGGCCAGGTTGCGCTGTTCACGCTCGGCGGCCTCGACCAGTTTGCGATCGGTGATATCTTCTTTCACGGCCAACAGCCGCACAATCTGGCCGTGCGAATCGCGGATGGCCGAGATGGACGCCGACTCCCAGTAGAGTTCGCCGTTCTTGCGCCGGTTGTGCAGTTCGCCGCGCCATTCGCGACCGCCCAGCACAGTAACCCACAAATCTTTGTACTGCGCCGGCGACATCTCGCCTGACTTGAGAATACGCGGGTTCTGACCAATCACTTCGACCGCCGTATAGCCGGTGACTTGCGTAAACTTGGGGTTGACGTATTCGATGATGCCGTTCAAATCCGTGATCACGATCGAGGCCGGGCTTTGCTCGACCAAAATGCGGTATTTCGCTTCGCTATCGCGCAGCGCCGTTTCAATCCTGGCGCGCTCGGCCAACTGCCGCCGGAACTGCTGACTGCCCAGGTATATGCCAACCAGGCCGATCAACCACATGCCGGCGTGACCGATGATATCAGCCGACACTGGCAAGCCACTGGGCACACCGACAACGGGCGCCACGTGCTGGGCGGCACTCCAGACAAACGACATCAACACGACGATGGTCCAGGCCGCGACCAGCCAGTACACATAGCGATCGAGTCGCTTCGTCCAATTGAGGGGGGGAACAGTATCCTGCATAGGCCGGCCTCGGTTACGCGCGCGCATTCGCGCGCCAGTCTATTCATTGTAAACGCGCGCGGCGCAGGGGTCAATGCTTCGCAAGTCACAGTTGCAACCTCCCCTGGCGTACACGAACCTCAGGCCGCGCCGTGAAGGCTGATCTGAAAATAGGGCAATTGCATCTTATTTGGTCAGCAGTGTGAGCAGGTAGTCCTGATGCCAGGCGGCTTTGAGGCGTTTGTTGTGCGTGCCGAGTTTGGTCGTTGTATCCTGCTTCAGCAAATTGAGGGCGATATGCCGCAAGACGGCAAAGTTTTCGGGGCCGTGCTCTTTCCGCACCCGGCTCTCGTCTTCGCAGACGGCGAGGTCCAACACCCAATGCACTTGGTTCTCGATGCCCCAAGGGCCGCGCACGGCGGACAAGGCGAGCGGGGCGTTGTTCTCGAGACTGGCGATGAAGTAGCGCGTCTCCACGGTGGTGGTGGAACCAACTTGGCGTTCGGCTTCCACCATGACGACCATGCGTAAGTGCTTCCAAGCCTGGGCCGGGTTGAGGTAGTCCAGGTAACTT
>JACRBO010000370.1 GCA_016219235.1 Chloroflexota bacterium | reverse complement strand
TGACGCCCGTGACCATGCCAAAGGCGGCGAAGACGTGCAGCAACTTCAAGATAAGGCTAAGACTCATGCTGTCCCCCGATCGGCTGAATCTCTCCAGGAGGCCAACGCTGCGGTACTCTGGTTGTATCACGTTTTATTCAACGCCAACTCAATCGCCTGATTCAGCGTCAATCGCCGCCCGGCCTGCATGGCCGCCTCAAACATTTGTGCCTCGATCTGCGCGTTGAGTTGCGCCAGCAGCGGCTGCCGGATCGATCGTTCCCAGAACACCGGAATCTTCGCGCCCATCTCGTCCACCAATCGATCGTGCGCGCCCAGCAAACGCGCGGCGCGTTCCGGTTGCTGCTGCGCGCTCGCCACGCTGGCCAGCCCTTCCAGACAACCCGCGATGTACCACTTGTTCTCGGTCGGTCGATAGAGCGTGAGGCTTTCATGCAGCAAAGTTGCCGCCGCTTCGATATTGCCGTTTAGCATACGTGCCGTGCCCAGCGCCAGTGTCCCCCACGCGACGCCCAGCGTATCTTGAAACTGACGCTCCAGCGTCAGGCTTTCTTCCAAGAGTGGAATGCCGCGCGCATAATCATTCAAGAACACGGCCGCCCAGCCGACATCGCTCAACGCTTGCGCCACGCCGCGCCGATCGTTCAACTCGCGATACAGGGTCAAGACTTCGGCGTTGTACGTTGCGCTACGTTCCACTTCGCCGCGTTCAGAAGCCACCGCGGCACGTGTATTGAGGGCTTGCGCCAACTTCGCTCTGTCGCCCAGTTCGCGCCAGATACTTACGCTTTCCTGCGCGCACGTTTCCGCCTGATCAAAATCGCCCTGACGCCCGGCCAGACGCGCGGCGGCGCGCAGCGTCTGCGCTAACACCGGCTTCGATAATCGTTCGCGCTGCGTCAGGCCCGCCTCCAGCCATTGACGGCCTTCCCGAAACAGCGCGCGCTCATTCCAGAATTGACCCAGCGATGAAGCGAGCCGCGCCGTGATCTCGATCGCGCCACTGGTCTGAGAGTATGTCAGCGCCACGCGCAAATTAGCGTGCTCCATCTCCAACCGATTGAGCCACGCGGCCCGATCGCGCCCGCGCCACAACTCCGGCTCGGCGGTTTCAGCCAACGCGAGGTAGAAATCGAGATGACGCTGCTGGCTGCGTTCGAGTTCGCCCGCTTCGCGCAATTTATCTTGAGCGTAATCACGCATCGTCTCCAGCAAGCGGTAACGCGCGGCCTGATCCTGATCGTAGTCCACCACAATCATGGACTTGTTGAGCAAACTGTCCAGCACATCAAAAATGATGCCTGCTTCAGCGTCGTCATCTTTACCGACGCCCTCGCCCGCGCCGATCGCTTCGGCTGCTTCCAACGTCCAACCGCTGACACACACAGCCAGCCGCCGCATCACGGCCCGTTCCGTCGCGTTGAGCAGCTCGTAACTCCAATCGATAGCGGCGCGCAGCGTTTGCTGGCGGGGCAGAGCGGTGCGACTGCCGCTGGTCAGCAGCTTAAAACGATCATCCAACCGCGCCGCGATCTGCTCCGCCTTCAACATCTTCACCCGCGCCGCCGCTAACTCGATCGCCAGTGGAATCCCGTCAAGCCGATGACAAATCTGCGCGATGGCGGCAGCATTGCCATCGGTCACCGTGAAGCTCGGCAGCGCCATCGTCGCGCGATCGGCAAACAACTTGACTGCATCGAATTGCTTCAACGCCTCCAACGAAGGCAGCTGGCGCGGATCGGGCACGGCCAGCGGCGGCACGCGAAAGGACATCTCACCCGCGATGCCTAACGCTTCACGGCTGCTGACGATCAAGCGCAAGTTGGCGCACGCGCGCAAGAGGGCGTTGGCAAACTGCGCGCTGGCTTCGATCAAGTGCTCGCAATTGTCCAGAATCAACAGCGTGTGTCTGGTGCGCAATCGATCGAATAGCGTTGTCATGAGCGGACGCCCCGGCTCTTCGCGGATGTTCAGTGTTTCGGCCACAGTCTGCGCAATCAGGGCGGCATCGCGCAGCGGTGCGAGTTCGATGAGCCACACGCCGTCTTCAAAGGTGTCCAGCAACTCGTTGGCCGCTTGCAGCGACAGGCGTGTTTTGCCTGCGCCACCCGGACCGAGCAATGTCACCAATCGCTGCGTCAACACCGCTTGCTTGAGATCGATCAGTTCTCGTTCTCGCCCGATGAAGTGGGTTAGTTGCAGCGGCAAATTATGCCGCGGCAAGTTGTGGCGCGGCGCTTCGACGACGGGCGCCGGCACAGTGGCCCCGGCTTGCGAGATTGCAAAGCGCTCGGTGAGTAACAACGCTAGATCGTTTTCGATCAGATCGCGCAATTCATCGGGTGTGGAGAAGGGCTTGTACGAAACGCGATCGTCGTTGCGGACTTTATCGAGCAGGTCTTTCAGCCGCGCGTCTCGATCGGGCGCAGGAGTTCGGATGTAGATCAATTTCGGTTTGTCACCCGACAGCCGCCACTCATCCTCAAGGCCGGAAATGTCCATATCGGGCGCGACCCAGCCGTACTTCTGCCAGTAGATGCCCAGAAAGATGTCGCTCTGATCGAGATAGGCGCGATACAGATCTTTGGGTGGATGGGGCCGCGCGCCCAGTTCAAACATCACCGGCGCCAGGCGCAG
>JACRBO010000358.1 GCA_016219235.1 Chloroflexota bacterium | reverse complement strand
GCCGTAGTCGTTGCACTGATCGATCATCTTGGCGACGCCGTTGATGTCGCTGTTGCCACACATTGCGCCAAAGCACCAGGCCGACTCGTACTCGATGCTCTCCATCCGCAGACCGGCATAGGGGCCTTCTTTGACTTCGACTTCCTTCTTGCAGGCCACCGGGCAGGCGTGGCAGGTCGGGTCGTCGACGAGGATGTTCTGCTTGACGTACTCGCCGCTGATGAGTTCGGCCTTGTCGTCAAACGACGCATACTGGGCATTATAGGCCGGCAGCCCGCCGAGGTTGTTGTCGAGATTCATCAGGACATTCGTGCCGTAAACGGACAGGCCGCCCTTGCGCGGCGATGTCACCACGCGCTCGTCCATAATCTCGGCCAAGACCTTCTGCTGGACCGTCTTCCACTTGCCGCGATCGGCGGCCTTGACGAGTTTCTTTTCGGCTTTGATCACGATGGCCTTCAAATTCTTGCTGCCACCCACGCACCCGGTGCCGCCGCGGCCGCTGGCCCGATCGTTCTCGTTGATCCAGGCGGCAAACTTCACCAGGTTCTCGCCGCCCTGACCGATGGCGATCACGCTTAAATCTTTCTCGCCGTATTTGGCCTGGAAATGCTTGACGGTGTCATGCACGCCCTTGCCCCAGACTTCCGTTGCGTCGAGCAGTTCGACGATGCCGTCATGGACATAGGCATAGGTTGGCTGACTGGCCTTGCCCTTGAATAGCAATCCATCGAAGCCCGCCCAGCGCAGCCGGGCGCCCGACCAACCGCCCTGATGCGAATCTGTCACGGTGCCCGTCAACGGCGACTTGGTGACGATTGCCAGGCGGCCACTCATGTTCGCTTCACTGCCCGTCAGGGGGCCGTTCATGAAGCACAACAGATTATCGGGCGAGAGCGGATCGACCGTCGGGCCGTTCTCAAAGACATACCTCACGCCCAGACCGCGCGCACCGATGTACTTCAGCGCCCATTCTTCGTTGATGGGCTCATAGGCTACTTGTCCGGCCGTTAAATCGATGCGGCCAAGATGGTTGGCATATCCGCTCAGTGTCATGGTGTTGCCTCCAGATGGGGGATTTTGTGTAACACAGAGTCTAATCTATTAGAAAACACTACCCGGTACAAGAATAAGAGCGCTACTTCATATGTGACAGATGTCATCAGCGCTATTCTTAATCAATATAGCGATGGGGTGTACTCACCGGGTGAGTATCGTGTGCAGTGATTTACGTGTTCGATCGATTTGCTGGTATGATTGGGACATGGAACTCATCAGCGCGATCGTTCAAGCGGGCGGCCAGAGCCGCCGCATGGGAACCGACAAAGCCTTGATCGATTTTCGAGGCCGACCGATCCTGGCGCACGTGATCGATACACTGCGCCAACTCAGCGACGACGTGCTGGTCGTCTCCAACCGATCGGACGTCTACGGCTCATTGGCTACCCCTTTGGGTGCGCGCCTCGTGCCCGATTACGATCCGCCGTCCGGCCCGTTGGGCGGCATCGCCGCCGGGCTGGCTGCAATGACTCATGAGCTGGCTATCGTCGTGGCCTGCGACATGCCGTTCCTCAACCTCGATCTGTTCCGCTATCTGATCGAGCGCGCCGCCGACTTCGATGCGGTCGTGCCGCAAACGGGCGATCAATATGAGCCGCTGCATGCCGTTTACCGTCGATCATGCCTGGCCGCAATTCAGCGCCGATTGGCAAACAATGAGCGCCGCGTGATTAGCTTCTTTCTGGACGTGCGCCTATCGGTTGTGCCTGAAGCCGAGTGGCGGGCAATCGATCCAACCGGCCGGTCGCTCTCCAACCTCAACACTCCGGCTGATTTGACATTGCTGGCGTAACCCCCAATTCTCGCCCTGACTTAGCCGCGCGACTCGTTTTGTGCTATTATGGAACGCACTCTCCACTGTGAATGAGCCATGGCTGGCGAAACCATCCTGATTGTTGATGACGAGGCAGAAGGTCGAACGGCGCTAGTCGCGCTGCTGGCGCGAACCGGCGGCTATGTGTGTATTGCGGCTGCCAACTTGAGCGAGGCGCGTGTCCATTGCACCACGGCCGCGCCGCACCTGGTCATCGTCAAAGACCAGCTGGGCCGCGAACACGGCCTGGATTTGCTGACCGACTGCGGCCCGCGCATTCCGCTGCTGTTGATCACCGCGCGACCCACCATTGAACTCATGTCGGCGGCCCTGGCAGCGGGCGTGCGTGATGTGTTGATCCAGCCGATGGCAGCCGAGCGGATTCAAGCGGCGGTCGATCGGGCGTTGCGCATGGCGCAAACGCTGCGCGAGCGCGATCAACTGCGCGATCAAATCGATCGGCAAAACCAGGAGTTCAACGCGCTGTACACGGTGAGCAAAAAAGTATCCGCCCTGTTGGACACCGAGGAAATCCTGACGCTGGTGGTGTCGGCGGCGGTGCATTTGACCGGGGCTGAAGAAGGCGCGTTGATGCTGCCCGATTCCACCACGGGCGAACTGTACTTGCGTGCTCACTACAACCTGAGTGACGATGCGATTCAAAACCTGCGCGTCAAAGTCACCGATGCACTGATGAGCCGGGTGATTACCGGCGGCCGCCCGATCATGTTGAGCGGCGGCGAGGCGCTGAAGGCCCGCACGACGCTGCCAGTCAAATCGATTTTGAGCGTGCCGCTCTTTGTGGGCGAGCGCGTGACGGGCGTATTGACAGTGGGTCGGCGCGCGGCCAGCCAGCCATTCAGCGAACACCACGTGCACCTGCTCTCGACCCTGGCCGACTCGGCCGCAATTGCCATCGAGAACGCGCGGCTGTACTGGCAGGCCGACAGCGAACGCGCCAAGCTCGATACGATCCTGCGCGAGATCGAAGACGCCGTCATCGTGACGGATGCCGATCTCCGATTGCTGTTGCTCAACAATGCCGCCCGGTCGGCCTTCAACCTCACTGATGCCGCCCTGGGCCAGCCTCTGGCCGAGGCCATTCCGCTCAAAGCGGTGATCGATCTGTTCGATCAGCGCAAGCTGCGCAGTCAGGCGTGGCGGGCAGACATCGTGCTGGCCGATGGTCGCACGCTGCAAGGCCAGTTATCGGTGCTCAGCGGCATCGGCTACGGCGCGGTTTTGCACGACATTACGCGCCTCAAAGAGCTCGACAAGATCAAGAGCGAATTTGTATCCATCGTCTCGCACGACTTGCGCACGCCGCTGACGGCGATTCGCGGCTATGTGGAATTGCTGCCGCGCGTCGGGCCGCTTAACGAGCAGCAGCGCGAGTTTGTGGCGCGCGTTGAATACAGCATGACCAACATCGTGTCGCTGATCAGCGATCTGTTGGACATCGGCCGCATCGAGGCCGGGGTGGATTGGGAGATGCAGCCGCTGCCGCTGGATATGATGATCCGTGACACGGTGCAGGAATTGCAGTCCGAGGCGGCGCGCAGCCAGCATGCGCTAACACTGGAGGTGGTCGATCTGCCGCCCGTGCGCGGCAACGCGCGGCGTTTGCGGCAAGTCGTCAACAATCTGGTCAGCAATGCGCTGAAATATACCCCGGCGGGCGGCCGGATTACGGTGGCGGCGCGCGGTGACGGCGATTTTGTGTTTCTGCACGTGCGCGATACCGGCATCGGCATTGCGCTGGAAGACCAGCGCCACATCTTTGAAAAATTCTATCGGGTCCGCTCGGAGGCAACCGAACACATCCAGGGCAGCGGCCTGGGCCTCTCGATCGTCAAAGCGATTGTAGAAAAGCACAGCGGCCGCGTGTGGGTGGAAAGCGAACCCGGCCAGGGCAGCACGTTCACCGTGGTGCTGCCCAAATATTCCAAGAGCGACGACTGATGACTGAGCGGTTGTATTACGCCGATGCTTATTTAAGGACGTTTGACGCCGAGGTGGTCGAGCGTGTGACCATCGGCGCTCAACCGGCGGTGGTCCTAACCCGATCGGCTTTCTACCCCGAAGGCGGCGGCCAGCCGTCGGATCGCGGTGTGCTCAATGAAACGCGCGTAATCGATGTGATCGAGCGCGAGCACGATGGCGCGGTGCTGCACGTCCTCGCGAGGCCGCTGGCGTCCGATCGGGTGGTGGGCACGATCGAGAGCGTGCGCCGCTTCGATCTGATGCAGCAGCATACCGGGCAGCATATTCTATCGGAGGCGTTCATCCAGACCGCCAACGCCATGACCGTCTCGTTTCACCTGAACTCCGATCCTGATGACGGCGCGTTGACGATCGATCTGAATACGACGAAGTTAAGCCCCGCGCAGATTGATCGCGCCGAAGATGTCGCCAATCAAATCGTGTGGGAAAACCGGCCCGTCATGGCGCGCTTCGTGACCAATGACGAACTGGCCGCGCTGCCGCTGCGCAAGCCGCCCAAAGTGGACACGTCGATCCGCGTGGTCGAGATTCAAGGCTTCGACTGGTCGGCCTGTGGCGGCACGCACGTCGCGCGCACCGGCGAAGTGGGCCTGATCAAAATCGTCAAAGTCGAACGGCGCGGCAACGAATCGCGCATCGAGTTCCGGTGCGGCGGGCGCGCGCTCAGCGACTATCGTCGCAAGCACACCGTTGTCAGCCAAGCCGCCGCCGATCTGACGATCGGTTTTTGGGAACTCGATCAAGCGATTGGGCGGCTGCAGGCCGACGCGAAGACATTGCGCAAGCAACTGGCCGACGCCGAAGCGAAGTTGCAGCAGTACGAGGCGCAGGACTTAATCGCCGCCGCGCGCGTACACGGCGACTATCGCCTGATCGCGCAGACGTGGCAGAATCGTGATGCCGCGTACCTGAAGCGCATGGCGCAGTTGTTGACAGCCCAGCCCAAAACGATCGCGATTTTGGGCGCGACCGGGGCTTCATCGGCACTGGTCTTTGCGCGCTCCAAAGATCTGTCATTTGATCTAGCGACAAAATTGAAAGCCACAGCGGCACAGCTGGGCGCCAAAGGCGGCGGCTCACCTGACTTCGCGCAGGCGGGCGGCCCGGTCGTCGGCGAAGAGCCGCTCAAGGCTGCGATCGATCGGGTCGTTGCGCAGCTCATGAACGACAACTAAATGACTCGTCACACATCACTCGTCATCAAACCAAAGCGAAATACTTATGGATAAACTCTCCCCCAATGTCTATGTTGAAACCGGTTATCGCGGCAGCACGGTCGGCGCCATTATCACGCCGATTGGCGTGATCTGCGTGGATACGCCGCTGCTGCCCGCCGATGCCCGTCACTGGCGGCAGCAGATCGCGCAGCTAACCAGGCAGCCGATCGCGTATTTGATTTACACCGACGGTCATCGTGATCGGGTGCTGGGCCATCAATGGCTGGGCGGCATGCCGGTGGCGCACGAGGCTACCTGGGAGAAGATGCGCAGCTACGGCGATGCTTTACGCCAGCAGGTTGTCGAGTTCCTGTCGCATCACGGCGCACCGGAAGCGGCCGCCGAGATTTCACAGCATCTGCAATTGGGGCTGCCGCAGCTCACGGTGAGCGACGGCGGCAGTTTGACACTGCATACGGCTAAGCCATGGGTCACGGTGCGTCCGGTGGGCGGCGCGAATGCCGGCAGCGTGTGGGTGGAGCTGCCCGATCAGGGCATTGTGTTTGCCGGCGATCTGGTGACGCTCAATACGCACCCCTTCATGTCTGAATCGAACACGAAGGTCTGGCTGGAGCGATTAGCCGAGCTGCGTGATCCAAACTATTTTGCCACTAAGATCGTGCCAGGGCGCGGGACGGCTTTCCGCCGCGCGGATTCACAAAAGGTCACGGATTATTTAACTGAGATGCGCACTCAGGTCCAGCAGGTGTTGACGGCGCGGCGCGGCAAATTCGATGCGGCTGAGCTGGCCCCCCATTTCACCGATCGCTTTCCCATTCCGGCCGACGAGCACGAGCGCGTGCAGCGCCGCGTGAAGGCCGGTCTGGAAAAAGTGGCGGAAGAAATCAAGGCCGATAAGCGCAGACGCAGGAAATAGCGACGAGCAACGGCTGACGATAGACGGTAGATGGTGGCAGCCCACTGTCTACCGTTTTTCGTCTGTGAGCACGGAGGCAAGCATGAGTTTTGGCACTGAAGCACTGGTTGAAGTCTGGCGGGGCGGTCACGTCGAGTCGGAACATCGCGGCGCGATTGCAGTGGTGGACGCGCAGGGGCAGCTGTTGGCGCACATCGGCGATGTGCTGTTGACGAGCTATCTGCGCTCGAGCGCGAAGCCGTTTCAACTGCTGCCGTTGATTGAAAGCGGCGCGGCCGATCGGTTTGGTTTCACCGATCGAGAACTGGCTGTGATCGCCGGGTCGCATTCAGGCGAGCCGCGTCATCTTGAAACAGTCCAATCGATCTTGAGCAAGATCGGTTTGAGTGATAACGCCCTGCAATGCGGCGTGCATGTGCCCTTCAACCCAGCGGTCGCTAAATCTTTGCGTGTGGCCAATCAAAGCGCCAGCGTGCTGCACAACAACTGCTCGGGCAAACACGCGGGCCTGTTGGCGCAGGCGATCGATCGAGGAGTGCGCACCGCCGATTATCTCGATCCGCAGCATCCGGTCCAGATCACAATTCGACAGCGCCTGGCCGAACTAGCTGATTTGGAGTTTGATGCAGTCGGCGTGGGCGTGGATGGTTGTTCCGCGCCATGTTTTGCGCTGCCGCTGAAGAAGGCGGCGCTGGCGTTTGCCAGGCTGGCGGAGGCAGGAAGCGAGATGCAAGAAGCAGGAAGCAGGATGCAGGATGCAAGGACGCAGTCTCTGGCTAAAGTGACGCAAGTCATGATTGGGTATCCTGAGATGGTGGCCGGGGAAGGGCGATTGGATACGGACTTGATGTGGGCGGCCAATGGCCGGTTGTTCAGCAAAGGCGGCGCGGAGGGTTTTCACGGCGTTGGCGTGTTGGCGCAGGGCGATCAATCGGCATATGGCATCGCGTGGAAGATCGGCGATGGGGACGGCAAGCGCGGCGGGCATCCGGCT
>JACRBO010000357.1 GCA_016219235.1 Chloroflexota bacterium | reverse complement strand
AAGATGCCGCGAATGTAAGCCAGCCAGTGCAGGCGCGTGCTTTCCTTCTCCCACGGGGCCATGCCCAGCGTGAACGCAAACAGGGCGCCGCGCCGGGTCGAGCCTTTGGCGCGCGCGAGGTCCGGCTTGAAAGGTCGATTCATGATGCTGCGCAGGCGCACGGCAATGCCCAGCACGCACACCCCTGAACCGATGATGGCGATGAGGCGGGTGATCTCAACGATGGTCATACGTTCCGTCCTTGCCCCGAGTCCTACGTCATGCCCGAATGGCTCTGTCGGGCATCCAGTGGCGCGTATTGAAACGCGCCCTACTTGATCGAAATTCTCTGCGCAGCTTCAAGCGCCTGTTTCAAAGCGATTGTCGCCTGCGTCTGATCGATACTCATGAAATCACGCGCCAACTTCAGCGAAGCTTCGATCGGCGATAACGCATCATTCCGAACCCGCGCCGCCAGCGCCATGCTCAACGCCCGATCGAACAGCCCGGCGTTACCGGCCGCCAGTGCGCGCAGCGCTTCGGCCTTATCGGCTTCGCGCTCCATCGCGTCGATTAGTGTCAACGCAGCGTTCGCATCATCTTTGGCGACGGCCACAGCCAACTGCACGAGTGGGAATTTGTCGCTAACATTGGCCGCCGCTTCAATCGCCGCCCGATACTGTTTCAACGCCGTGAACGCCTGGACTTGATAATACGGCGTCTCGACCACATTCACCAGTGACGAGTCTCCGCTGATCGCGCTGACACCCCGCAAGGCCCGATCGCGCAGCGTCACATCAACGATCTGCCGCGCCCACTCCGCATTGCCCGCTGCACTTGCGATCGCGGCCTGAGCGTGCGCCCGATCGAACGGATCGGCGATCGAGTTTGCCGCCTCCCACGCTGCGTCGAATTTACCCAATCGATACAGCGCCGCCGCGCGCGCAGCCGCATAGACTGGATCGATGCGATCAACCAGTGCGGCATCGCCCTTCGCTACGGCCAGATCGCTGATCGCATAAGCGAAGGCTTTGCCATCAACGTCACTCAAAGCCGACAGCGCTTCGTCGAAGAGCGTGGCATCCCCAGAAGCCACGGCGATCTCGCGCAAGGCACGAGCTTTTTGCACCGGATCAGCGATCTGGCGTGCGGCTTCAACGGCTTGATCGTAGTGTGCCAGATCACGATAAGCCCACGCGCGCATGGCCGGATCGTGAATCTCGTTGGCTATCTCGCTCGCTTTCGCCGAATCGAGTTTGGCCCACGTCGCAGCGATGGCGCGCAGATCCAGATCACGATAGATGCCTGACTGCTCCTCAGCAATGTTGTAAGCCTCTAACAGGACCTCGGTCGCTTGCGCCGGATCGATCGGCAGCCACTCCGCCGCGATCTGCCGCAGGCCCCACGCCCGCGATTGCGCCGCGTTCAATCGATTGACGATCACGGCTGCTTTCTCTTGCGCGACTGCTTCGCCGATCGCTGCTTCCTGTGCCGCGTAAGTCTGTCCCCACAGCGCCGTCGAATTGATCTCGGCGTCGTGCGCGGCGCTTAACGCCTCGGTCAACAACGTCTGCGCCTGCTGTGGATCGAGCGAGTGCCACGCAGCTCCGACGCGGGCGAGCTCCCACGCTCGCGCTAACGCTCGTTCACCCGCCGCCGCCGCTCGTGTGGCCGTATCGAGCGCCGTCTGGCGGGCCTGCGCCTCGGTCGTGGTCGTCGTTTCGGCGGCGGAAAACACCTTGAAAATGGGCAGCGTGAACAATGCGAAAATCAACATCAGCAGCACGATAAGTTTGCGCGGTACGCGGCCCGTCCCTTGTCCCCTGACAATGAATCGCGTGGTATGGCGATACCCCCATAGCAGCGATCCGATCACGATCAGCGTGACGAGTCCCGCGACGATCAAGACATTGCGTTGTTTGAGCGCCTCGCTGATGTCGTTCAGGCGAGTGTAACTTTTGCCCAACTGAAAACGCAGCGACTGCGCCTCGGACGTGAACGCTTCGACGCTGTCCGTCGGCATGTCGAGCAGACGCGCATAAGTTTCACGGCCCGAGTTGATCTTCGCCGTCACGGCGCTGACATCGGCAAATGGGGCAAGGTTCGCCTTCGCCCGATCGATCGACAGCAGCAATCGATCGGTGTAATAGAGTTCTTCGCGCAGCTGCGCCTCGGCGGGGCACGGGCTGATCGTGTTGTGATCGACGCCGCCCTGCCACGGGGCCGTTGTCGTCAGGCGGACGTCATCGGCGGTGTGACAACCGACGCAGTAGTTGCCCGCGTACAGCATGTCGCTTATCGCGGATGGCTTATCGCTTATCGCGCTGACCGTACTCACGGCAAGCACGCTTATTAGCAAGATCGCAGCCGTACCAACAACTATCGATCGCAAACGTCTCATGATCGTTGACTCCGCCTCAACGCTTTGGCTTCGCGCCGCGCGTACTCGCGCCGCGGACAATCCAGCGCGCGAGAAAAATGTAGAACACGATCGCGCCGCTCAGCACCGTTATCGCGATCGCGCCGCCGATGCCGGGGGCATTGATGAGTGTGTTGAACAAACTGCCCAGATCCATTACTTAACCTCCGCGACAACCATCGTCGGTT
>JACRBO010000356.1 GCA_016219235.1 Chloroflexota bacterium | reverse complement strand
GTGCTCGTCACGATCGAGCCGAAGACGGCCAGCTGTTCGCCGGTCGCCAGCGGCCGATTGACCAACACCGGCTCGGTGTTCATGCGCGTCCAGATCGCCTCATACGTGTAATCACTGATCCACTGGCCGGCGCAGTACGTCATCACGTCGTACCACGTGGGCGGCACGATGAAGCGCGGCGAGATGCTCCAGTCGAAGCCGTACAGCGTGGTATTGCTCCACATGGTGGTCTGCGGACTCATGCGGCCCTGCGCGTACGGATAGCTGCCATCTGGCCCGGCTTCATCACCACAGCTGCCTGATCCGGCATACGGTGCGCCCTGCACGTGCGCGCGCCCGTACGAGTGGCCGTTTTCGTGGCCGCCGTACCAGTCGCCAAAGTTGCCGTCCGGATCCCAGCCGCTGGTATCGCCGGTCGGCCCGGCGGCTACATTGCCCGGTGTGCCGATTGATTTGCCGCGCATGAAGCCGCCAATATCATACGCCTGACCATAGTAGCGCCAACTCGACGTCTCACCGCCGCCAAAGACTTTCTTGCTCTTGTTCCAGGCCAGATCGCTGTTGACGGTATCGACGTTGGGCAGGCTGTTGTACGGCGGATCGAAGTAGCCGTAGTACACATTCAACTGATGGATGGGATACGCGGCGCGCAGCCACGCGGCCAACCGGGTCCGATCGACCGATCGGACGTGGCGCTGAACACCGCCAAAGAAGTAGTTGACGTCGATCATGGCGATGTTCATTACGCGCGAGTTGACGAAGGTGAGCGCCGCAGTCGATCGCACGTTGTTGCCGTAATCGTTCTCCGCGTATTTCTTCGGCAGATTCACTTCGCACTCAAAGCGCACGCTGCCCGCGCTCAGCCAACTCGTCGGCACATCGAAGTAATAGGCGTGATCGAGCTGCGCTCGATCGGGGCTGGTGCGAATGTTGATCTGCGCGCCGCTGTTGGACGGCGATAGAATGCCCCAGTACGTGGCGCCGCGATAGACGCGCAGCCGCGCGTTGACGTTGTTGATGGTGCCCGCGTCGCTTTGCACGTAGCAGCGCACGAAGGTGCGTTTGTTGGCGATGAGCAGCACGCTGTTATTCAAGTCTTGCACGGCCTGATTCACTTCCACGCCGGGATTCCTGACGTAGACATCGATGGTGCGGACTTCCGTGGTCAGGTCGGCGACGCCGGGATACGCTTCCAGGTTGCCCACGTTATCCCGCGCGCGTGAGCGGAATTCGTAGATGTGGCCGCCCGTGCCGTTGAACGTGCTGGAGGTAAGACTGGTGGCGCTCTTCCACGTGGTCCACGCGCCGGCCGTGGTCTTGTCGCGATACTGCACGTCGTAGTTGTCGATGCCGGAGTGCGAATCGCTGCCCGACCAGAACACCGTGAATGACGTGCTGTTGGACGACGACGGCGAGTAGACCGACGACGACGGCGCGGTCACATCGACGAAGTACGCGCCGCGATTGACGCCGCTCGCCGACCAGTTGCCGGCCGCGTCGCGCGTGCGGATGTGGAAGTATTTGTTGCTGCCGCTGGGCAGGCTGGCGCTGGTGGCCGTCGCGCCAAAGGTATCGACCACCGTATCGGGCAGGGTGCCCGCCGCCGTATCGAACACATATGAGTAGCCGCTGACGCCGCTGCCCGCATCACTCGCGCCCGACCAGTTCATGCTGATCGATGGATCGCTGGACCAGACGCCCAGCGTATGGCTCGAACTGCTGACGTTGGCGGGATTAGCGGGCGGTGTGGTGTCGATGCGGAACGGGCCAAGATGCGCGGCGGTCGTGCTCCAGTTGCCGGCCAGATCGTGAGTGCGCACATGCGCGTACCACGTGGCGCTGTCCGCTAATGCGGTGCTGTTGAAAGACGTGCCGCCCGCGTTGACGACCGGCGGCGGCAGGGTGGCCGCATTCTGATCGAAGAGCACAGAGTAGCCAAAGACGCCGCTCGTCGCATCGGTCGCGCCGCTCCAGTCGATGCTGATGGTGTCGTCGTTGCTCCAGACGTTG
>JACRBO010000355.1 GCA_016219235.1 Chloroflexota bacterium | reverse complement strand
GATCAAAATTCTTATCATCGGTTTTGGCCTTGAAGCGGAATAGTTGCCACGACCCGCGTACCCTGCGTCACGCCCGTGGCAATCGTCAGCGTGCCGCCCAGACTTTGAGCACGCTCGCGCATCGTCGCCAGACCGTGCCGGCGAAAAGCGTGGGCGGATTCAGACAGGTTGGGGAAGCCGCGTCCGTCGTCGGTCACACTCAACTCGATTTCGTTAGGACGCGCACTAAGCCGAATATCGACGTGCCCGGCCTGCGCGTGTTTGCGCACGTTCGTCAACGCTTCCTGCGCGATGCGCAACAACTGAACGGCGACCGCCGGCTCACACGTTACATCGGCCGGCTCCGCGACAAAGCGCGCCTCGATGTTGGTCTGGCGTGAGAAATCGGCCGTGTACTCCGCCAGCCGGATCGCCAGCTGATCGGGATTATCGACGCCCAGGCGCAGCCCGTCGATGGCTTCGCGCACATCCACATACGCGGCTCGCAGCGACTGACGCATATCGGCCAGTTCAGTCAGGGCCGTTTCGGTCCGGCCGGCCGCCAGCAGTTTTTCCAGCCGATCGGTCTGCAGGCCCAGGTAAGCCAGGGTTTGCGCCAGCCCGTCGTGAATTTCGCGCGACAAACGATAGCGTTCCTCAAAGACCGCCATCTCGCCCAGCTGCGCATACAGCTGTGTATTGCGGATCGCCAGCGCAATCTGATGCGCCATCGTCGCGAGCAGTTCAATGTGATGATCGGTAAACACTCGCTGCCGCTGCGCGCCCAGTACAATGGCCCCCAGTATCTGACCCTCGGTAATGAGCGGGGCGGCGGCGGCCGATAACCAATCGGTGTTGGCTGCAACCTCAAGGTTGGGTATCACCAGCGGTGCACCCGTCGCGTGAGTCTGCCGCGCCAACTGCAAGGCAAAATCGAACCGCGCGTCCGTTTGATCCGATCCCATTCCGCACCCGGCCCGGCACGTCCACGCGGTCGATTCCGGTTCGTACAGAAATAGACTGCCGCTTTGCGCGCCCCAGCCAGCCATAGCAATATCGAGCACCTGTGAAGCAAAATCACTGAGCGGATCGGTGCCCGCCAGGGTCTGATCAAGGGCATACAACGCGCTGACCTGGCGTGTACGCACCCGCAGGTTTTCCAGCATTGCCGCAATCGCCCCGCCGATGATATTGAGCAAGCGAACTTGATCTTCCGGCGCGCCGTCCGGCGACGGAAAATAGGCCGACATGACGCCGATGCGTTCCTGATCGCGCGACATGGGCAGGCACACCAGTGATTCGATGCCTTCGGCCCGAGCGACCGCATGCAATCCGACGAACAATGGGCAATCGCTGGTCGCCTGAGTTTTCAGTGGAATGCAGGTGCGGCAGCGAGCGGCCGAAATCCCGCTGTCGATGCGGCCACGCAGTGCCACTAGATAGTTCTCGCTCAAACCCCAGGCCATGTCCAGTTTGAGCCGATCGTGCTCATTGTCAAACGACACGACGGTCGAGGCCTGAGCAGCGGTGAGTTGCAGCGGCGCTTGCGCGGCCAGCTCCAGGATAGCCTGCTCGTCATCGGCGGCGGCCAGGCGCTGCCCTAAATCGTGCAGGGCGCGCAATTTATTGTGATTCGCGTCAAGCTCAACGTAAGCTTCGCGCAGCTGCGCCTCGGCGCTTGCGCGCCGGGCCGCGCCATCAGCCAGCCAGCCAAGTCCCAGCCACGCCACCACACTGCCGGTCAGGGCGTATGCCAGCAGTTCGGTCCAATCCAGATCAGGGTGCGCCTGCGGCCTGACCAGCCAGTTTACGATGATCTGATGAAGCGCCGCCAGCGCCAAAACGACGACCGGCAAAACCCGGCGCAAGCGGCGCACCTGGATATGAAATGGGGCCGATCGGAGATCGTCAAGCCAACGAGCAAGTGATGGCATGAAGTTATCCACCCGATGACGCTTCGGCCATATCCACGTGGGGCTCTCCAACCCGATCGGCCGGAAACGCCTCCAACGGCTGCAGATCGATCTGACAAAAAACCGCGCCGCCCGCATCATTGGTCCGGGCGTCATCCGCCAGTCGGGCAAAGTGACAACTGTGCAGTTGAGCGCGCAAATCTGCGCAGATCTTCAGCCAGACCGGATGAACCACACAGGTCGTATTGCGCGCGCATTCGCGCGGATTGCGCACACATCGGTTCAGCGTAATCGGCCCATCAATGGCTTCGACCACCTGAAGTAACGTGACCTGTTCAGCCGGGCGCGTCAGGCGAATTCCGCCATTGACGCCGCGCTGGGTTGTAACGATGCCAGCCGCGGCCAGGCGCGCAAGGATTTTGGTGAGAAAAGGAGCCGGGATGCCTTGCCGGCGAGCGATCTCACTGGAAAAGATGCGTTCATCTTGCGTATGAAGCGCCAATTCCAGCACTGCCCGGATAGCGTAGTCGGCTTGCTGCGTGATCTCCATGAGAAACTCCTGACGAATTAGACAAACTCTATCAGGAGTTAGATTACACAGAGAGCACCACAATAAGTAGTGACAAACATCATGTGACATCGGACGAAACATCACATTACATCAAACTGACGAGGCGGCGATCCCAGCAATTCTCATTTTGACCGGAATGCTCCCGACGGATTGCCAAATCCGTCGCCTGGCCGCTGGATTTGGCAATCCAGCGGGAGCAAGTATGCCAAATTGAGAATTGCTGCGGCGATCCAATCCACCCCGATACCTTGTGCTATAATCGCGCCCTGCCAAACCGGTTCGGGGCTTAACGCGCCCCGGCAATTCACTGAGAGGTAACATGAAGCGCAGCATCTTGCTCATTAGCTTTGCCCTACTGGCGACGAGCCTGGTCGCTTGCAACAATCAGGCGCGCATGGATGTCAGCATCAGCCCGGACGAGGCCGCCAGAATGGTCACAACTTCATCGGGCCTAAAGTATGTCGATCTGGTCGTCGGCGCCGGCGAATCGCCCGCCCCCACCGATAGCGTAACCGTGAACTACACGGGCACGCTCGAAAATGGCACGGTCTTCGATGCCTCACGGCTGCATGGCAATGAGCCGGCCAGCTTCCCGCTGAACACCGTGATCAAGGGCTGGATTGAAGGCGTCGGCACGATGAAGGTAGGCGGCGTGCGCAAGCTGATCATCCCGCCCGATCTGGCCTATGGCGAAAACAGTGTGGCGGGCGGCGTGATCCCCGCCAACGCGACGCTCATTTTCGTCGTCGAGCTGCTGGATGTTCCCAAGATCAAGATTGAGGATACGGTGGTTGGCACAGGCGCGGAGGCGGTCGATCGCAAGTCGTTGACGGTAAACTACACCGGCTGGCTGGCCGACAGCGGTATCCAGTTCGACACGACCGCGGGCAAACAGCCGTTTACCTTCATCCTGGGCACCGGACAGGTCATTCCCGGCTGGGATCAAGGCTTGCGCGGCATGAAGGTAGGCGGCAAGCGCACGCTGATTATTCCGCCCGGTCTGGCCTATGGCGCGCAAGGCGCAACCAATACCATTCCACCCAACGCAACCTTGAAGTTTGAAATTGAATTGCTGGATGTAAAGTAGCTTAACCCGT
>JACRBO010000366.1 GCA_016219235.1 Chloroflexota bacterium | reverse complement strand
GTCGGCGTAGGCCGACGGTCGGCGGCACGCCCGTTAGGCGCGATTTCAATCGCTGGCGGTTGGGCCGGTTCGCCGGGCATGCTCAAAAGCGGTACGATTTTATGAGACTGTTAGGGTACGAGATTGCAAGAAACAACAGCTTCTGGCGGGAATCCAGCGGCCTAATCAAAGTGGATGCCCGACGGAAGCATGCGGGCATGACGGCTGAGTAGTAACTTGTTACCGCCATGTCTTACGAAGATAACTTCTCAAAGCAAGCCGGCGTGTACGCCCGCCATCGCCCGCAGTATCCGGCGGCGCTGTATGAGTGGATCGCCGCGATCGCGCCGGGGCACGATCGCGTCTGGGATTGCGGCACGGGCAGCGGCCAGGCAGCAATTGGGCTGACGCGCCACTTCCGATCGGTCATCGCCACCGATCCGAGCGCGCAGCAGATCGCCAATGCGCCGTCGCATCCGCAGATCGACTATCGCGTGGCCCGCGCGGAAGAGGCTGGTTTAGCCGATCACTCAGTTGACGCGATCACTGTGGCGCTGGCGCTGCACTGGTTTGAACTCGATCAATTCTACGCCGAGGTTAAGCGCGTGCTCAAGCCTGGCGGCGTCATCGCGGCGTGGACGTATTATCTGCCCCGGATCGCGCCGGAGATCGATCGGGTGGTTGAGCGTTACGATGCCGTTGTCCTGCGTGACTATTGGTCGCCGCGCATTCAACTGTTGCGTGACAAATATCGCAGCGTGCCGTTTCCGTTTCATGAATTGATCGCGCCAGAGTTTGCGATTGAACTGCGTTGGACGTTGACCGATTTGATCGGTTACTTGCGCAGCTGGTCGGGCACGCAGGCCTATCGAGACGCACACGGTATCGATCCACTTGAGTCGATTCGCGCGGAACTCGCGACAGCCTGGGGAGACATTGAGCAGCGCGAAGTCCGCTGGCCGCTGTTTATACGAGTGGGCCGCCACGACTGATCTATCTTCGCCTCCGTCTTTAGTCTCACACAAGTTACGCCGTAAGCCACTTCTTTAGTGCGATCGATTTCGCTACAATAGGCCATGCATTTCAGCGAGGAGGCAGTATGTTTGGACGCAGCAAGCCAGCCCCAACCTTAAGCCGGGAAGAGCGCAACGGCTATTTGATCTACATGCGCGACATCGTCAAGACGTTTCAAACGGCCGCCGGGCCGTTTACGGCGCTCAAGAGCGTCGATCTGCGCGTCAACCCCGGCGAATTCGTCGCCATCATCGGCAAAAGCGGCAGCGGCAAGTCCACGCTGATCAACATGCTGACCGGCATCGATCGGCCCACGGCGGGTGAGGTGTACGTCGGCGAAACCGCTGTCCATACCCTCAGCGAAGGCCGCATGGCCAAGTGGCGCGGCCGCAACCTGGGCATCGTCTTCCAATTTTTCCAACTACTGCCTACGCTGTCCTTGCTGGAAAACGTGATGCTGCCGATGGATTTCTGCAACATGTACTCCCCGCGCGAACGCAAGCAGCGCGCGTTGAAATTGCTCGATATGGTCGGCATGGCCGATCAGGCCAACAAACTGCCCTCGGCGGTGTCCGGCGGACAGCAGCAGCGCGTGGCCATCGCGCGCGCCCTCGCCAATGATCCGCCCATCGTCGTGGCCGACGAGCCGACGGGCAACCTCGACTCCAAAACTGCCGAAGCCGTCTTCGAACTCTTTGAGAATCTGGTGCAGCAGGGGAAGACCATCATCATGGTGACGCACGATAGCGACAAAGCCAAGCGCGTGCACCGCGCCGTGATCGTGTCCGATGGCGAAGTCATCGAAGAGTACCTGGCGCGGGCCTTCTCGACGCTGACACAAGAGCAGTTGATCTGGGCCTCGCACGAGATCGAACCGGAGCGGCACGAGCCGGGCGGTGTGATCTTCCACGAAGGCAGCGCGCCCGATCAGTTCTACATCATCGCGCACGGTTCGGCGGAAGTGGTGCTGAAGAGCGCGGACGGATCGGACATCGTGGCTTCGCGCTTGACGCCGGGCCAGTATTTTGGCGAGATCGCGCTGCTGCGCGGGGTGGAACGCACGGC
>JACRBO010000365.1 GCA_016219235.1 Chloroflexota bacterium | reverse complement strand
CGGGTGCGTATCCGCAGGTGGCCGTGCTGCACTACAAGCCGAGCGAGTCGTTGTTCAAGACCAAGAAGCCCGACTACTTTGCCGCCGTCACCGACGCCTTCATCGTCTATCCGTGGGAAACCAAGCGCAGCACGTTCGACACGCGACTCTTGGAAAATGCCCCGATGGGGTAACGGGTCAATTGGTAATCGGTAACTGGTAATCGGTTATCGGTAACTGGCGAGCAGTTCGGTATAGACAACGAGGATCAGGCTCATTACCTGATCCTCGTTTTGCTGTCGACCAGTTGACTGATCGACTGATTGACCGATCGACCAGTTGACCAATTGACTGATCGACCAATCGACTTCGTGACTATCGCACTATCCCGTTCTTCGCATCTTCGCGGCACTCGCACGCAACTTTAACCTGATTATCCTTCACCAGGCCGCCGTCATATTCGGTGGCCTCGCCGGTTACGCGCCAGCCGTCCAGCACCATCGGTACCGGGCCGGCGGCCGGAATCCATTCGCCGTTGTACTTGCGCGCGATGTGCAAGTGTGTGGCTGAAGACATACCACCCTCGCAACTGGGATGCCCGATCGGATCGCCCGCTTTGACTTGCGTGCCAACGGCCACGCGCCCCTCGCGGCCCATGTGCATGTAAAACACCACCCAGCCCGTGCGCTCATCGCCGTCGCCGTCCAGGTCTTGCAGCACTTCGCCGTTTTCACTGCGTACGATGAGGCCGGGCGCGGCGGCCAACACCCATTGATCGGCGGGCTGGCAGCCCAGAATTGGGCCGGCCGGAATGAAATCGATGGCCGCCCAACCGGACCCGGCCACCCAGCCGCCGTGCGGCCCGCCCGTGTAGTACCACATTTCGCCTGTCGCCCACGGCAGCGTCAATTCGGGCTGCGCTAACCCATCGGGTGTGATGACGACCGCGTAGTTGAAGGGATCGCCAAACAATTTCTCATAGGTGGCGATGAGGCCCGTCGGCCCGATCTCGATCAACCAATCGTCGTACAACCGATCGAGCGCCAGCATGGTCTGCACGCCCACCGTGCCCGCATTCAGGCCGCGGCCTACCAGCACGCGCGAGTAATCGGCCAGGCGCACCGTCTGCTGCGCGCGATACTTCCAGCCATAGTAGCCGTCGTTGAAGTGATTGGCCGCATACGAGAGTTGCTGATACAAACTCTGATAACCGGCCTGCCTGAACCCGACCGGGTATGCCTGCGCTTCGGCGGTGGGTGTGGCATTGCTCAGCCACTGCCCGCGATATTCCAGCACGGCCAGCAGCAGGCGCGGATTCACGCTAAATTGCTGCGCCACCCGCTGCACGATCTGCGCGCCTGTCAGCCACTCGCCATCGACTTGCTCGCTGAAGGCTTTGAGATAGCCGCTGGTGCGATCGACGAAGGCGGCCACATCAAAATCGAGTGTGCCCGGCCCGTAAACGAGTTCGCTATCGGGGATCAATTTGGCGTTCGGCCCCGCCCGATCGATCTTCAGCGGCACGTTGAGCGGATCGCCGGGATGAATGACGCTGAGATCGGTCAGGCCGTTGGTGGCCGCGATGTCGTCGACGGTGGTGTTGTATTCGGCGGCAATGCCGGCCAGCGCATCGCCGTTTTGCACGATGTAAAGTTCGGTGCTGTGCCGGTCGGCGGCGCGCGGCGCATCGGGCGTGGGCGTGGTGGCCGGATCACGTGTGGGTGACGGCGTGCGTGTCGGAGTGACGACGCCGCTGCCGGCGGCAATGATCGGCGCGCTGCCAACCGCCGTAGGCCACGTATTGACGTCGGTCAGCGGCGGTTCTGTGCGCGTGCACGCTGAGACCAGCAACAGGACTAACAACAGGCCAGGTCGTATCCAGAATTTCATGCTCTGCCTTTCACTCGCAGCGCGATCACGGCCAGCCCCACCACGCCGAGAGTCAACACGGCGATCAAGGCGGCCGGATCAGACGTGGGGTCGTCGGCGCGAACCGATCGGGTTACGGCAACCGTCGGCGTCGCTGACGGCGTACTGGTCGTGGTTGATGTCGGTGTGGCGGTCACAGTCGCCGTTGAGGTCGCAGTCGCGGTGGGGGTGGGCGTGCGCGCAGCTGCGTGCGTCGAAGTGGCGGTCAATGTTGGCGTTCTGGTCGGAGTGCGCGTCGGTGCTTTAGTCAAAGTAACCGTCGGTGTGATGACGCTGGACGGTGTTGCGGCCTCGTCGGGCGCAGCTGTACCGATCGGGGAGGCCGCCACCGCTGGCGGGGCCACCGCTGGTGGGGCGGCCGGTGGTTTGCCCACCGGCGCGATCGAGACCGGTGATGCGCCTTCCACAATCAAGCGGGGCGCACCGCCGATCAAGCAGCCGCCCGTGCAGGACGCGCCCGCCAACTCGATGATGTATTTGCCGTTCTTCGCAGAGATTCTTTGAGTGCGGCCGGTGGCATCGACCAGCGTGGCCTGTGCGGTATGCGCAACTACTTCGATGTTGACCGGCGACGGCTGGCGCGTCCACGCGACGGTTGTCCATGCCTCGCCGCGCTGCACCGTCACTTGCGCATAATCGCCGCGTTGATCGAGCGTCGCGGCGGTGAAGCCGGCCAGGTAATTGGCGGCGACCTGAAAGGCCGCGAAGGCCGGTCGGCGGCTGCCGTCTTCGCGCACCAGGCCAAACGGTTCGGGGTTGGCGGCATGATCGCCGGGCACATCGGCCATTTTGTAGATCGCGATACGTTGCGTGCCGGCGGCCAACGCGATCGCAAACGATTGAATGATGAAGTGCGACTGTTCATCGAGTGTGATGGTGAACTCCGGTTCAGCCACGGGCCAGGCCGGATCGGTGCTGGGGGCGGCGTTGGTCTCGGTCAGCCACAACGGTTTATCGAAGCCGCGCTCGCGCATTTGCTGATGATGCCACGCGATGAGATCGTAGATGGTGTCGGTGCGGAAATACAAATTGGCCGAAGCAACATCGAAGTAATAGTTGTGATCGGGCGCGGACCGGTCTTTTGCCATCAGATCGAGCAAGCGTGAGAAGAACGGCGTGCGGCCATAGTTGGTATCCCAGAAATAAGTGAACGCGCCCAGGTGAACGGTGGCATTGGGGTTGGTCGCTTTGATCACGTTATAGGCCACGCGCAGCAGTTGATAGAAATCTTTCTCGTCGCTGCCCCACGTGCGGCCGGGATAGCGCGGGTCCCAGATGTCGGGTTCGTTCCAGATGATCCAGTGATCGATGCGGCCCGCGTAACGGCTGACGATCTTGCGCAAGAAGATCGCCCACGTGTTGTTAGGATCGTCGTCGCGGGTGTTGAGGCCGCGCGGCACGCCGGGGATGCTGCCGTCCTCCAGCGCCCATGACGGCGTGTTGACGATCAGGCCCACCACTTCGCGCCCGGCGGCGAGTTCGGCATTGAGCTGGGCTTCGGTGAAGAACGCGTCGTTCCATTCGCCATCGTTGTTGGGTTGAAGGTCGGCCCAGGGAAATCGCACGCGTGTCCAGCCCGCGCCCAACGCCGAGGCGGCCTTGGGATCGTCAAACGTATCGATCGCGCCGAAGCGGCGATCTGGAATGCCCGCAGCGGCTAAGGGCGCGACGATTAAGCCGAACAGGACGATGATCAGTAATCCGTAATACGTACTGCGCGGTGCGTGATGCGTGAAGCGCACTCTATCCTCCAACCTCTAACTTCCAACCTTCAACCAAGCGCGGCGATTGTAGCATAGGCGCAGGGATCAAGAACTCGCCTTCACGAGGGGCAGAATCCGGCGTACTGTTGGTGATCGCTAACGCGTGAATAACTGACTGAGGATTATTATCAACACCATTACGAATGGAAAGAGCATGATTAGCGCCAGTTTCCACCCTGGACGGCTGCCTCTATGCTTCTCGTTCGAAACGTGAGTGATGAGGGCTTCCACTGCTTTTCGTGATGGGCTGTGGGCGCGTCCAGACGGCTGAGAGTTTTGGAAAGGTAGCAATATGCGGGCGAAGAGATAGGCGAGAGCACAGCTAACACACAGAACGATCAACGGAATGGCGGCGCTTGCTGGTTCAAAAGTCGTGAAGTCGGGTAAGAAGGCGATCTTGGAATTTGGGCCATATACATATTCGATGGCTAGCCCTGATGAATTGAGCGATTTCCTCCAGAGTGTTTCATCCCATGTTTTATAGGTAATGCCGCTGATAACAAATGCGCCTCCAGAGAGCTGCTTGGTGTTACGCCGTGCAGTCTCAACAATGCCAGTCCCCCGGGTTGGGCCATCTGCAATGTCCAGGATCCAGTCCGTGGTTTTAGGCAGTAACAGAACGGCGAGCGCAACGGCGCAAAGTGGAAGAACAATTCCAGACAGCAGAGATTTGAAGCGATAGTCTTGGTCTTGCCATGCGGGTGGCGGGGATGCCCACTCTAGCCAGATTGATAAGATCAGGCCTGACAAGCAGAGAGGATACAATAACATCAAAACGGCTTCTGCGGTCAAGAAGGCGTAATAATTCCGGACCAGAAATTTTTGGAGGATCGCACCAGGGAGAAGGTTTGCAACGAACACGACTAGTATTAGGCCACGCGCCCTCTCCGTTTTCCCGCCCACCAACAGGCACAGTCCTCCGCCAAAAGCGACAATCACGACCGCGAGCAGCGCCGTAATCGGCCCATTCAAATTCGACATTTTATGATGCCTCAGTCAATCACTCATGAAGTCGTGACGATTGTAACATGGGCGACAGGGAATAAAAAACCCGCTCTCACGGGGAGAGCGGGTTGAGCTTGTACCGGTCGCGGCTATTGATCGTCCTCGGCGGCGTATTTGGCGCGGGCTTCGGCCACGGCCAGCGTCTTGGCTCTAGCCGCTAAAGCGCGTTCTTGCAGCTACAGGTTCGCCGGTCTTTCAATGCTCAGCCCGCGCGCGGCAGCCACTTCGCGCATCTGCGCTAGTACATCGGGATCGATGGCGACATAGTGGCGGCGGGTTTTGAGATCAAATTCCATCACGACTTCGTGCGTTTGCGCGTCGAAGTCGGCGGCATCATGGGTGTCCCAGAAGTCCGCCATGTCCTCTAGTGTGCGCGATTGCGATAGACTGCTCGGTTGGTCAGCGCTTTCCATAGGCCCTCTTTTCTTTGTCGGTCATGTCTCTGGCGGTAATAATCAACGCTACACTGGCTGGCTTCAAAATAAAGTACACCGCAAGATAGCGCCCGCTGTCAGTTTGACCAAACGCCGCGTACAAATCTTGTCAAGGCGGTGGCCGCGTTCCATGAACCGGATGTGAGGCCGATTCTGCAAAGCTTGCTCGACTTCACCTGGCAGGACTTGATGCTTCCGAACGATCTTGTCTTCGATTTCTTCAAGCCAAATGGTTTCGTCAATTTGTATTGGCGTCACCGGCGCCCGCCCTTTGGCCCCCAATCTTCTTTGCCGGAGTCGCGCGCTTTGCCCAGCACGAAGCCAACGACCAGGCCAAAGCCGATGCCGGCCAGCCCGATGTACAGCGCATACGATGGTGGGTCGGGCAGGCGCATGACGATAAGCATGAACACCAGTCCAATCAAGCCGCCCACGAGCGACCACCACACCTTGCTGGGAATGTCCTTCAGCACACTACGCGCTGTCACCCTGGTGCCCTGCCGCCGCTTCACGCTAATCTGGTTATAGCGCGCTTTCTTTTCGTCGGGGTCGTAACGGACTTTGATCTGCTGATCACGGATGCGTTTGATGCGCTCGATTTCGTCCTTGTCGCTCATCGTCGGCCTCGCGCACGTGGAATGTGTTTATTTTAGGTGCAATCGGCACGCGGGTCAATCGGTAAATAAAAAGCCCGCACCGAAGTGCGGGCTAAGCGAGATACAACCGGCTATCCTAGCCGGGGTAGGTCGATTGTGCGATCTGGAATCGATTGCCCTCCGGGTCATACACGTTGGCGTAAGTCACCATATTTGGAATGACCTCGGCGTCATCGCACTTCACGCCGCGCTTGCGAAGTTCGGCCACGGCGGCCACACAATTGTCCACGTCGAAAACGGGCGTCGCGCCGCCTCCGCCCGTGGGCTTCTCCCCATCGCGCCACAAATTGATCGCCAGTGTGGTCTGGCCCTGTTGACCAAACTCGCACCAACCCACATCTGTCCCCGCGTCGAAGGACACGGGCAACCCCAACTTCTCGCTGTAAAACGCTTTGGCCTGATCCCAGTTGGTCACGTTGACCTGCACGACACTGATCTTCTTGAGCAACGACATGGTTATCCCCCCGAGTAGAATGTGGCGGCTCACGTGCCGCTGATGATCATTATACGATCCAGTTGCGCCATCGGTTCGAGTGATCGGCTTCGCGGCCAAAACTCTAATCTGGCGTTCTATTCACCGCCCGATAGATCTCCGCCGTTTCACGCGCCATCGTCGCCCACTTGAACCGGGCGGCCTGTTTGAAGCCTTTTCCACGCAATGACGATCGCAATTCGGAGTCGGTCCAGACCCGATCGATCAGCTGCGCCCAGCTGGCCGCATCGTTCGGTCGAGCGTACAACGCCGCATCGCCGCCCACTTCCGGCAGGCTCGAGGCGTTCGACGCGAT
>JACRBO010000361.1 GCA_016219235.1 Chloroflexota bacterium | reverse complement strand
TCGCCCCAAAAAATCCTAAAAGTGCTGCGTTTCTGTAAAGCCAATACCGTTCATACCGCCTGCGACGGGTCATTTTGCGGGTTGCTTTTGCCCGCCGCCACCAAACAACAGTCAATGTCAGTAAGTTAGTGAATCGGTCGCGTCATTCCCGCGTGCTTCCGGCGGGAATCTAGCCGCCCGGCCCGTGTGAGTGGCCGATAATCACGCTGGATGCCCGACAGAAGCGTTCGGGCATGACGTTACGTTCGGCTTAACTTACTGACATTGAAACAACAGTCATAGTTAAGCGTGGACGCTGACAACCACGGAACGCCGCGAGGCTTACCCGACTCGCTATGGCGACCCACATTCAAAGACATCGAGGGCTCCGGCAACCGTCGAGGCCTTTCCGTTCAGGTACGGTAGCCCGCCAGCCGGCGACGCCAGCCCTCGTTTCGGCCACGGCAACTCGCCAGACAGATACAACAGTCCATCGGATAGCAACGGCGACCCAAGTTCCAGATACGACGACCCGCCGGACGGCTACGACAGCGCCCGTTCCAGCCACGGCGAGGGTCATTCTGGCTGGAATGACCCTCGCCGTAGCCAGAATGTGCGTCCACGTGGCAATTATTGATCATCGCCGCCATCAGAATGAGTGTCGCCGTAGCCAGAACGTGTATCCCCACGGCAGTTATTGATCATCGTCGTCATCGGAATGGGCATCGCCGCCGCCAGAACGATGGTTGCCGTCGCTGGAATAGGCTCGCCCGTCGCCAGCCTGACCTTAACCGGGGCTGTCCGCCTGGCGCAGACTGGTGTCGTGAGGCTGGCCGTGGTTGACCTCTGACTGGTAGTACCCATACAGCAGCCCCGCCGAAGCCGCCGTCAGCACATGCCACACGGCATGGCCTTGCAGCACGCTCGTTGGATCACAGACGATGTGATTCAGATCGAGCGTCCAGATAGCTTGCGCCGCGACGTACACGCCCAATGCCCCAATGGGCCATTTTGCCTGAAGCGTCGTCTGCTTTCGGCGATGAAGGATCGCTTCCAGGATCAGGGCGCTGGCAATCAGTATCCCGAACAAATATCGTCGTGCGTCGGGCCACGCGATCAACAACACGCCCAGTGCCCCGTTGATTGCAATGTACCAGATTGCGAAAATGCGATCATCCTTTGACGCGGGATTGATTCTGTCATGCCCGAATGCTTTTGTCGGGCATCCAGCGCGACGATTGGCAATTAGCGCTGGTCGGGCTGCTGGATTCCCGCTAACAGCACGCGGGAATGACCTGGTCACCTTCAGTCGCCGCGCCGCGTACAGCACCATGAACACGCCCAGCAAGTACATCGACATCACATCGAGCCACTGGCCGACGAAGGACAGGGAGGCGTGATAGAGCCACGATCCCAGGCCGATGCCCACACACGCCAACGCCAGAATCAGGGTGTAGGATCGCCGCAGAGGCCGATCGGGTGTGGCGCTAAACGCAATGAACGCCCCCACCCAGACAAACGCCAGATTCGACCACGTGTTGATCGGCTGACGAATCGGCCCTGCGCCGATCGCTTCGCAGAAACAGGCGTTCGGCAGACACGTGGCGGGCCGCCAGGCGGCCCAATCGATATTCAGCGCCGAGAAGGCGGCCAGCGCTATCGCTGACAGCAGCACAGCCAGGGTCGGTGCGATGAACCATCGGGTGTGCGGCATACGTGACACTCTAGCCATTCTGCCGTGAGGTTAGGCAGTTGACGCCAAATCGCCCTCACGGTACGATAAAGTCCCCATCCTTAGCATTATAACTGAGAGGACTCCCATGGCTGTCACCGCTCAAGAAACGTTTGAATACCATCGTCGCGGACGCCCCGGCAAGATTGAGGTCGTGCCCACCAAACCGATGGTCTCCCAGCGCGATCTATCGCTGGCGTACACGCCGGGTGTAGCCGAGGTCGTGCTGGAGATCGAGCGCCGGCCCGACGCCGCCTACGAGATGACGGCCAAAGCCAACCTGGTCGCCGTCATCAGCAACGGCACGGCCATTCTGGGCCTGGGCGATCGCGGCGCGCTGGCCTCGAAGCCCGTGATGGAAGGCAAGGGCGTGCTGTTCAAACGCTTCGCCGATGTGGACGTGTTTGACATCGAGGTGGACACGCACGATCCGCACGAGGTTATTCGCGTCGTCAAGGCCATCGCGCCCACGTTTGGCGGCATCAACCTGGAAGACATCAAGTCGCCGGAATGCTTCTTCATCGAGACCACGCTGCAGGAACAACTGGATATTCCGGTGTTTCATGACGATCAACACGGCACGGCCATCATCGCGTCGGCGGCCCTGTTGAATGTGCTGGAGATTACGGGCAAGCAGATCGATCAGATCAAAGTGGTGTTCTCGGGCGCGGGCGCGGCTGCCATCGCCACGGCGAACATGTTTGTGGCCACCGGCGTGCCGCGCCAGAACATCTGGATGACGGACATCGCCGGGCTGGTCTATCATGGCCGCAAGCGCGAGATGTTCCCGGAGAAGGCCAAATTCGCGCAGGGCGATCAACCCGGCACGCTGGCCGAAGCGCTGGTGGATGCCGATGTGCTGGTGGGCCTGTCGGTGGCCGATCTGGTCACGGGCGAGATGATCAAAGTGATGCGCCCCAGCCCGATCATTTTTGCGATGGCGAATCCGAATCCTGAAATCAAGTACGAAGTCGCCCGCGCCGCGCGCCCCGACGCGATCGTGTGCACGGGCCGATCGGATTACCCGAATCAGGTCAACAACGTGCTGGGCTTTCCCTTCATCTTTCGCGGCGCGCTCGACGTGCAGGCGTGCGCCATCAACGAAGAGATGAAAGTGGCGGCGGCTAAAGCGCTGGCGGCGCTGGCCCACGAAGACATTCCCGATTCGGTGCTCAATGCCTACGGCCTGACAGCGCTGAAATATGGCCGCGATTACATCATCCCCAAGCCGCTCGATCCGCGTGTGATGCTGTGGGTGTCGCCGGCCGTGGCGGAGGCCGCGATGCGATCGGGCGTGGCGCGCCGCACGCTCGATCTGGACGAGTACCGCGAGCAACTGGCCGAACGCTTAGGTTCCGGTCAGCGCTTGCGCCGCGCGATCATGAACAAAGCCCGGTCGTCGCCTAAACGCATCGTCTTCCCGGAAGGCGAAGAGCCGATCATTCTGCGCGCCGCCGCGCACATCGCCGAGGAGGGCATCGGCCACCCGATTCTGCTGGGCAATGCCGCAAAGATTCATCAGCAGGTGCAGGATCTGGGTCTGCATTTCTCGCCCGAAGTGATCGATCCCAATACCGATTTTCGCTTGCCCGCGTACACGCAGGCGTATTATGAACTGCGTCAGCGGCGCGGCCTGACGCTGAGCCGGGCGCAGCTGCGTATCCGCGAAGCCAATCGCTTTGGCATGATGATGGTCAAGCAGGGTGACGCCGATGCGTGCGTGTCCGGCCTGACGCAAGAATATCCCGAAGTGATCCGCCCTGCCCTGCAAATCTTTCATACCCGGCCGGGCGTCAAGAAAGCGGCGGGCGCGTACATCGTCATCGTCAAAGACAAGGTCTACATCTTCACCGATGCCACGGTCAACATCGAGCCGACGGCCGAAGACCTGGCCGAGATCGCCAGCCTGGCCGCCGATCTGGCGCTCAAACTCGATCTGACGCCGCGCGTGGCGATGTTGTCGTTCAGCAACTTCGGCAGCGTCAAACATCCGCTGGCCGAGAAGGTGCGCCGCGCCACCGAACTGGTCCGCGCGCGCCGTCCTGAACTGGAAGTGGATGGCGAGATGCAAGTGGATGTCGCGCTCGTGCCTGAACTGGTCGAGAAGCGCTTCCCATTCAGCCGGGTCAGGGCCGCCAATGTGCTGGTCTTCCCCAATCTGGAAGCGGCCAACGTTGCTTACAAATTGATGGGGCGGCTGGGCGGCGCGGAGATGATCGGCCCGATCCTGTTGGGTGTGGCCGCGCCCGTGCACGTGTTGCAGGCGGGCGACGACGTGGATGAGATCGTGTCGATCGCGGCGGTGGCGGCCATCGACGCGCAGGGGAAGTTATAGCAGGATGCAGGATGCAGGATGCAGGATGCAGGCTGCAGGACGCCGCGTGCTGGGACGCGGCGTTTTTCTTTGTGCTCTTTGTGTTCTTTTGCGGCTAAATTCCGCGTTCCTTTGTGGCTATTCAGCAGATTCGATTGGATTGGCGGCAGCCGCCTCGTTGGCTTCAAGCGGCGGAGATGAAGATTCAGCCGCCTCGTTGACATCAGTTACAGGCGGCGGCTCGTCACCACCCGATTGTTCGATCTCGGCGGCTTTGTCCGCCACCTCAGCGGCCGCGGCTGTTTCATCGGCCGTGGCTGCTTCATCGGCCGCGGCTGCTTCTTCAGGCGCCGATGTTTCATCGGGCACTAATGCCAACTGCGTTTCAAGAATGGGCTGCGCCGGCTTCTCTGCCGTCTTCACTCCGCCGTCAGCCGTCTTTGTTTCCGCCATCTGCGCGTCGGCCACCACCACCGGCTCATCGGGCCGGGCCGCCATCGCCTCCAGGGCGGCGGCCTCGATGGGCTGCAACTGCGGCATATCGTCCAGGCCGCGCAAACCGAAGTGCTGCAAGAAGGCAAACGTCGTGCCGTATTGAATGGGTCGTCCCGCCGTCTCCAATCGCCCCACTTCTTCAATCAACCCTTTGTTCAGCAGATTCGCCAGCACGCCGTCGCAGTTTACGCCGCGCACCTGCTCGATCTGCGCGCGTGTCACCGGCTGTTGATACGCGATAATCGACAGCGTCTCCAGCGCGGGCTTCGACAGGCGGCTGGTCAGATCGAGACCGAGGAATCTTTCAATGTAGGGCGCGCATTCGGGATGCGTGGTCAGTTGGACTTTATCGCCCTTGCGCTGCAAACGCAGGCCGCGCGACACGCCTTCCGTCCCGTCGCGCAACTCGATCAACGCCCGCTCGATCGCGTCCACTTTGAAGTTGAGCGCTTCCGCAATCTGCTGCACGGGCACCGGCTCGCTCGACACGAACAGCAGCGCCT
>JACRBO010000362.1 GCA_016219235.1 Chloroflexota bacterium | reverse complement strand
TGGAGTCGAAGGATGCGACGAAGCAATCTCATGTTGATTGGCCCTGAGATTGCTTCGCAAACAGCGCTCGCAATGACGGATTAGCGTTAATCGCGCTTCACTCGTCACTTTTCATTCGTCTTGGAGACAACTACATGACCCAACTTAATGAATTTTTCGGACAACCTCTCACCGTCGTCAACGTCGGCCTCAACAGCCTGGCGCAGTCGGTGAAGGAGCAAGGTGTGCCCGTGATCGATGTCGATTGGAAGCCGCCCGTCGATGGCGTGCCGCGACTGCGCACGACCAAAACGGGCGTGGACATCGACGCGGCGAATGAAGAAGTGATCAAGCGCATCAAAGCCGCGCGTCCCACGTTGGTTGGGATGGGCATCGCCCGTGACGTGATCCCCGGCATGCACAAGCACATGATCCTGCACGCCGGTCCGCCCATCACGTGGGAGCGGATGTGCGGCCCGCAGCGCGGCGCAGTGATGGGTGCGTTGATGTATGAAGGTCTGGCGCAAGACGAGGTAGCCGCGGAAAGACTCGCCGCTTCGGGCGACATCGAGTTTTCGCCGTGTCATCATCATCATGCCGTCGGGCCGATGGCCGGCGTCGCGTCGCCGTCGATGCCGGTGTTCATCTTCGAGAACAAGACCTTTGGCAATCGCGCGTTTTGCACGCAAAACGAAGGCCTGGGCAAAGTGCTGCGCTATGGCGGCATGGGGCCGGAAGTGATCGCGCGCCTCAAATGGATGGAAACCGATCTCTATCCCACACTCGATCGGGCCTTGCAGTCCATGCCGGACGGCATCGACGTGAAGGCGTTGATCGCGCAGGCGCTGCACATGGGCGATGAGGGGCACAATCGCAATCGGGCGGGCACCAGCCTGTTCTTGCGCGCGATTGGCCCGGCGCTCGCTCGCACGAATCGCGATAATGAAGTCCTCGCCAAAGTGATCGAATTTATCGATCGCAACGATCACTGGTTCCTTAACTTGAGCATGCCTGCGGGCAAGTGCGCCGTCGAAGTGGCCGAGGGTGTCGAAGGCAGCAGCATCGTCGTCGTGATGGCGCGCAACGGTACGGACTTCGGTATCAAGCTGGCCGGGATGCCCGATCGGTGGTTCACGGCTCCATCGGGCAAGGTGCAGGGCCTGTATTTCCCCGGCTACACCGAAGACGACGCGAATCCCGACATCGGCGACAGCACGATCACCGAGACGGCGGGCTATGGCGGCTTTGCGATGGCGGCCGCGCCCGCGATCACGCAGTTCGTCGGCGGCACACCGCAGATGGCGATCGATGTGACGCGCGAGATGTATGAGATCACGTTCAGCGAACACGAGGGCTTTACGATTCCCGTGTTAAACTTCAGGGGCACGCCGCTGGGCATCGATGTGCGCAAGGTGGCGGAGACGGGCATTTTGCCGCGCTTGAATACCGGCATTGCGCACAAGAAGCCCGGCATCGGCATGGTTGGCGCGGGTATCTTGCGCGCACCGGAGAAGTGCTTTGCAGATGCGTTTGAAGCGTTGAAAGAACAATGCTAAATGCATAGTGCATAATTCATAATGCGTTCCCCAACTATGAACTATGCATTATGAACTAAGAATTAATCAACCCACTCAAGGAGAAGCTACGATGAAATTTCTTGACCTCACCATCCCTCTCGGTATTGGCACGCCCGCGTGGCCGACGTATGAACCGCTGCAAATCAAGTACTTCAAGCGCCTCGCGCCCAACGGCGCGAACGGGCAAGTGCTGACGCACTCCAATCACCTGGGCACGCACCTCGACGGCGAGATTCACTTCCACACGCCGGGCAAGGACATTGCGTCGCTCGACATGGATTATCTCGTCCACGAAGCCGCCGTCGTCGATCTGAGCGACATCTGCGGCGACTACGACGTGTACACGAGCAAGATGGTGGAAGAGCGTGTCGAAGTGAAAGAGGGCGACATCCTGATCATCCACACCGGCTATCACCACTTCGGCTGGGACCAACCGACCGCCGATGAGATTCGCTACATGGTCAAGCATCCCGGCCCCGATCGCGAATTTGCGGAGTGGTGCAAGGCCAAGAAGTTGCGCTGGCTGGCCGTCGATTGCGGCAGCGCCGATCACCCGATGAACACCATCATTCGCGATTGGATGCCGCGCCAGGCCCGCCAGGCCGACAAGCATTTCCAGAAGAAGTACGGCCTGCCGCTGGCCGAATTCTTCGACGACAGCAAGTATCAGCTGATGCACATCGAGATGTTTCCGTACGGTATCGTGCACGGCGAGTGCTTCGGCGGCGACATCGACTTGATCTGCAATCAGCGCGTCACGATCGGCTTCTTCCCGTGGCGCTTCGTCGACGGCGAATCGTGCATCGGCCGCGCCGTAGCGATGGTGGACGATGATCGCTATGAGGCGTTGATGGCGAAGAAAGCGACCATGGCCAAGACGAAGTTCGGCGATGCGATCGAGCCGAAGCATGTGGAGCAGATCGAGGCGTTGACCAGGGCCGGTTAATCTAAAGCCGATTGAACCACGAAGGACACGACGCCTGGCGCGCCGCCTACTCTCCCAGCAGTTCTCATTTTGGCAGATATGCTCCCGCTGGATTGCCAAATCCAGCGGCCTGGCGACGGATTTGGCAATCCGTCGGGAGCGGTTCGGTTCAAATTGAGAATTGCTGCTACTCTCCAATGGAGTGTAGGGAACGGCGAGTATCACGAAGACAACTTCGTGCGCTTCGTGTCCTTCGTGGTTGAAGGAGTAGTTGAATGATCAAGTTTACCGCCGCGTGTGCCCAGTTTGCGATTGCGCCGATGCAGGTGCGCGAGAATGTGCAGAAGGCCGCGTACTGGATCGAACGCGCCGTGCGCGAATCCAACGCCCGATTGGTGATCGTGCCCGAGACGATCACGACCGGCTTCACGCCGGATGTGCCCGCCGATGAATTGTGGGAGGCCGTCGATACGCTGCCCGGTGAGAAGTGGCGCCTGATTGCGGAAACGGCTCAAAAACTGGGCGTTTTCGTGGTGTTCCCGACCTACGAGCGCGGTGCGGAGCGAGGCGTTGTGTATAACTCGGCGGCGTTGATTGATCCGCGTGGCGACATCGTCGGCGTGTACCGCAAGACGCACCTGTTCCCGACGGAGCGCAAGAGCGCGGGCGGCTGGAGCACGCCGGGGACGAAGCCCGTCGTCATCGAAACTGAACTGGGCAACATCGGTTTGACCATTTGCTACGACGGCGACTTCCCGGAACTCTATCGCTGCGAGGCTATCATGGGCGCGGAGATCATCTGTCGCCCCAGCGCATTGTTACGCTCCTTTGAAATCTGGGAGATGACGAATAAGGCGCGCGCCTATGACAATCACGTATACATGCTGGCCTGTAACGCCATCGGGCCGGACGCGAAGCCGCACTATTACTTCGGCCATTCGATGATCGTGTCGCCGATCGCGCAGGTGCAGGCGCTGGCGCGTGGCACCGAGGAAGTGATCGCCGTCGAACTCGATCCCGATCCCATCAAGCGCGTGACCTACGGTGCGCAGACGCCGATGATCTTCGATCACCTGCAAGATCGAAATCTGGCCGCCTACGAAAACATCCTCACTCCGGCGCGCAGCCGCTTCGAACCCGCGAAGCGTTTTGAATGAACCACGAAGGACACGAAGGAACACGAAGAGGCCGTTTTGCCGGGTGTACTGTGTGAACTTCGTAGCCGGATTTCTTAGGAGAAAATGATATGCCCATCAACGACATCGAAGTTCATGATCCCAAAATTCTGGCGCAGGCTCGATCGATTCTGGACGCCTGCCAGTCTGCGCAAGAGATGCAGCAAGCGGTGCTGGATGCTGTCAAACGCAACGAGACCTGGCGCGGCCAGCAGTGCATCAATTTGCTCGCGCCTGAAGCGCCGACCAGTCCCACGGTGCGCGCTCTGCTCGGTTCCGAGATTGGCACGCGCGCCGCCGAAGGCAACATCGGATCGGTGCAGCGCTGGTTCGCGGGCACGCAGCACATCGACGAGGTCGAGGCGTTGTGCGTGGAACTGCTGAAGCAAGCCTTTCGCTGTCGCTACGCCGATCATCGCCTGATGGGCAGCATGCTGGGCAACATGGCGGTGTACTACGCCATGACCGAACCCGGCGACGTGATCATGACGGTGGCGCAGCCGTTCGGCGGTCACTCCAGCAATCGGTACGATGGACCCGCCGGGCAGCGCGGCCTGAAGATCGTCGATGTGCCCTTTGATCCGATCGAGTTGACCGTCGATCTTGATCTGTTCCGAAAAATGGCGCCGCTGGTGCGACCGAAGGTCGTTACGCTGGGCTTATCGATGACGCTGTTCCCGCTGCCCGTGCGCGAAATGAAAGAAGTGATGCAGGAGTGGGGCGGCAAGTTATTCTTCGACGGCGCGCATCAGGCCGGGTTGATCGCGGGCGGGCAATTTCAAGACCCACTGGCTGAAGGCGCGGCTGTGCTGACGGGGTCGGCGGGCAAGACGTTTGGCGGGCCGCAGAGCGGCATGATCATGTGGAACGACGGCGCGTTGACGGAACCGATCACGCACGCGATCTTCCCGGTGCTCGCCGCGACGCATCAGGTCAATCGAGTGGCGGCGTTGGCCGTGGCTGCCGCGGAGATGATCGCGTTTGGCAAGGATTTCATGGCGCAGATCGTGCGCAATTCGCAGGCGTTGGCCGCCGCCCTCGATCGACGCGGCATCCCCGTGTTGGGCAAGCACAAGGGCTACACGACCACCCATCAAGTCATAGCGGATGTGGGTGCGCTGGGCGGCGGGCTGGAAGTGGCGCACTTGCTGGCCCGCGCCAACCTCATCACCAATAAGAACCTGCTGCCGCGCGATAAGCCCGCCGATTGGGATCGGCCCAGCGGCCTGCGCCTGGGCACGATCGAGGTGACGCGGCTCGGCATGAAGGAAACGCAGATGGATCAGATCGCGGACTTCATCGGGCGCGTGTTGATCGAGCAACAGTCACCGAACACCGTGCTGGAGGATGTGATCGAGTTTCGACAGGCGTATCAGAAGTTGTATTACTGCTTCGATCACGGCTTGCCCGCGTAACAAATCTGGGGCGATAATAAAACAGGGACACCGTTGAGGGTGTCCCTGTTTGCTTTCGAGCGGTTTCGGATCGATTTATGGTCTTGCCGCTCTCGCTGGATTTAGCAATCCAGCGGCAATGCTGCGGATTTGGTAATCCGCAGCGAGCAGCGACGTAAATCAAACTGGAATCTGGTCTGGTGCTCGGTTCAAGGCACGTCGTCGAAGACGGCCAGCGGCGCATAGGCCACGCCCACCATGCTGGGACCGGTATGCGCGGCCAGCGCCGGCGACATGGAATTGACGGGCAGCCATGTGCACTTGAACAGCGGATCGATCAGATTGTGCAGCGTTTCGGCGGCGGCCGGGTTGAGCGCGTGCAGCACCTGAACGCGCAGCGCGCTGCCGCGCGCGTGCCGCTTGAGCATAATCTCCACCAGCCCGCGCAGCGCTTGATCGAGGGTGCGCGCCATGCCTAACTGCGCGTACGTGCCGCCAACTTTCTCCACGCCAATCAACGGCTTGATCTTCAAGAGCGAGGCGACCAGCCCTTTCATGTGGTTGATGCGCCCACCATGGATCAAGTATTTCAGGTCGCTCAACGTGTAGATGCTGTCGCTGGCCGCGCCGATGCGGTCGATCAGCGCCAGAATTTTATCGAGCGGCCAGCCCGCTTTCAGGGCGCGCGCGGCGGCAGCCACTTGCCAGCCCAGCACCGCGCACAGCGTCTTGGTGTCAACGATCGTCACGCGCGCTTCCGGTGTCATCTGCGCGCCAGCCTGTGCGGCGTTCAACGTGCCACTGAGGCCCGACGACATGTGAATGGAGAGGATGTCGGGATCGGTCGCGGCTAGCCGCTGGTACATCTCCGCAAATTTACCCGACGACGGCTGCGACGTGATGGGGAAACTGGCCGTCTTCATCAGCAGGTGTTGTAACTCTTCGGGCTGAATGTCCGCGCCGCTGTGATAGGTCTTGCCATCCAGCGTGATGGTGTGGCGCACCAGGTGGATGTCGATGTCGGGCAGTTGGTCGGAGGGCAGTACCATGTCCATGCCGGTGTCGCTAACAATTTGCATGTGATTTCTCCAATGACTGCGGATTTGCCGGGGCAGCGGTATGACTTACACCAGTCAGTATAGACCTAAACGATGGTCAGCGTCAACGCCGTGCCGATGCGTGCACCCGGCCCCGATGAATCGCCCCACGAACCAACGGGTGCGACAGCGGCGCAATCTCTGACGAGCTGGTACGATATAAGTCATGAGTGAATATATCATCGACCAGGTGCACGAACAGGTGGAGGCCGTTTATCGCGCCGAATCGCGCCGCGTGCTTGCCACCTTGATCCGCCTGCTGAGTAATTTCGATCTGGCAGAGGACGCCCTGCATGAATCTTTCAAAATCGCGCTGGAGCAATGGCCGCGTGACGGCATCCCGGCCAATCCGCGGGCCTGGCTGGTGTCGACGGGTCGCTTCAAAGCGATCGACGCTTTGCGCCGCCAGGCCCGCGTGGATACCTCGTTCGATGAGATTGCCGAACAACTCGATCGGGATACGCGCTATGCCGTCGAGCAGACCGACGAGGACATCGAGGACGATCGGCTGCGGCTGATCTTCACCTGCTGCCATCCGGCCTTGCCGCCGGAGGGCCGTGTGGCTTTGACTCTGCGCGAAGTGTGCGGGCTTTCAACCGAAGAGATTGCGCA
>JACRBO010000360.1 GCA_016219235.1 Chloroflexota bacterium | reverse complement strand
ATCGGTGTAAAGAAGAGAACCCGCCGCTGCTGCCGGTTGGTCCCGCGCACGAAGCGGCTTGCTGGGTAGATGTCACGACGAGGAGGCCGCGTTAATCATGGCTGACACGGTGCAGAATCAAAGCACTGGCGAAGATTTGCTGGTGGTCAAGAATCTGAAGAAGTATTTCCCAATCCGGCGCGGCGTGTTTCAGCGCAAGGTGGGCGACGTTAAGGCCGTCGATGGTATCAGTTTCACCATTAAGCGGGGTGAGACGTTGGGCTTGGTGGGCGAGTCGGGTTGCGGCAAGTCCACGACCGGCAAGACGATCCTGCAACTGGATCGGGCAACGGCGGGCGAAATCTGGCTGGAGGGGCTGGACATCACCAAAGTCAAGGGTGAAACGCTGCGTTTGATGCGCAAACGCATGCAGATTATTTTCCAGGACCCGTTTGCCTCGCTGAACCCGCGCATGACGGTGGGCGAGATTGTGGGCGAGCCGCTGGAAGTCCACGGCTCGGTGAAGGGCAAGGCGAAGACCGATCGCGTCAGGGAACTGCTGAAGCTGGTCGGGCTGAATCCGTCGTTCACGACGCGCTTCCCGCATGAGTTCTCCGGCGGCCAGCGCCAGCGCATCGGCATTGCCCGCGCTCTGGCGCTCAATCCGGCGTTTATTGTGTGCGATGAACCGATCGCCGCGTTGGACGTGTCCATTCAGGCGCAGGTCGTCAACCTGCTGGAAGAGCTGCAGGGGCGGTTTGGATTAACATACCTGTTTATCGCCCACGATCTGTCGATGGTACGCCACATCAGCGATCGGGTGGCCGTGATGTACCTGGGCCGCATCGTCGAGATCGCCGACTGGCGGACCATCTACGAAGACCCCAAGCATCCGTATTCGCAGGCATTATTGTCGGCTATCCCCATTCCCGACCCGGTGATTGAAGCCAAGCGCAAGCGTGTCATCCTGGAAGGCGATGTGCCCAGCGCGGCGAATCCGCCGGTGGGCTGCAATTTCAATACTCGCTGCCCCGTTCGACAGGAAAAGTGCTTTGTCGATGATCCGGAATTACGCGAGATTGTTCCGGGGCACTGGGCTGCCTGCCACTTTGCGAAGTAGTAGTCGCACGCAGGAGTGTGGCACGCACTAGACTGGTCTGTCGATTCCGCTGCCGACCAGGTCGGTAGACGTCCCTAAAGGAGGTGAGGCCCCACACGCATCACTTTTCGGAACAGTGGTTAGAGTTAGTCGATATCGCCCATTGACCAAACACTACTTTAGGAGGAGAAACAATGTTTCGCAGCAAGCACCTGTTGTTAATCGTTAGTCTGTTGGCCGTGCTGAGCATGGTCATTTCGGCGTGCGCGCCGGCCCCGGCACCCGCCACGCAAGCGCCCGCTGCCCAGGCGCCGACGGCGGCCCCCAAGCCAACCGATGTGCCTGCGCCCGCCAAGCCGACCGATGCACCGAAGCCGACCGATGTGCCTGCGCCCACGGTGAAGGCATGGCCGACGGCGAAGGATCCGGAAACCTATACGTACGTGAGCTTTGGTGATCCGGACACGCTGGACCCACATGTGAACTATGAGACGGCGGGCGGCGGCCAGCTGTTCAACATCTATGAGGGCCTGGTGACGTTCGATGGTAAGGATGCGTCTGCGTTCAAGGCTTCGCTTGCCGAATCGATCCCCGACCCGACGCCGACCGACGATGGCGGCGTAGAGTACGTGTGGAAGATCAAGAGCGGCGTCAAATTCCAGGAAGGTCAGGAAATGACGCCCGAAGACGTAGCCTATTCGTTCTGGCGCGTCTTGCTGAAGGCCGACCCCAACACGCCGGGCTTCCTGATGACTGAGCCGTTCTTTAAGGTCTACGATGCGACTGAATTGGTCGATCCGTCCGGCGCGCTGGATGGCGATCCCGATGCGTTGAAGACACAGCCGGCGGCGAAGTTGGCAGCGGCCTGCCAGACCGTTAAGGACGCGATCACTTTCGACAATGCGGCGGGCACCGTTACGATGAAGCTGGCGCAGCCGTGGGGCCCGTTCATCGCCACCATTGCCCAGCGCTGGGCCAGCGTCATCAGCAAGGAATGGGCCGTTGCTCAGGGTGCCTGGGACGGCGACTGCGCGACCTGGCAGAACTTCTATGGCCTGTCGAGCGAATCAGGCGAGCTCTACAACAAGACCAATGGTACCGGCCCGTACAAGATGGACCACTGGACCCCGGGCGAAGAGATCGTCTTGGCGGCGTTCGACGGCTATTGGGGCGCTGCGCCCGCAATCAAGCGCGTCGTGACCAAGAACGTGACCGAGTTCGGCACGCGCTTCGCTGCTTTGCAGGCGGGTGATGCCGACCGCATCACGGTGGGTTCGGCCGCCGACTTTGCGCAGATGGACACGCTGGTGCGCGAGGAATGCAATCCCGATACCAACGAGTGCACGGAAGTTAATCCGGACGGCGTGCTGCGTGTAGTCAAGCCCTTGATCCAATTGGCCCGCACCGACCTGGGTCTGAACGAGGCTATCCCCGAAGATAGCCCCTTCATCGGCAGCGGCAAGTTGAACGGCGAAGGTGTGCCGCTCAATTTCTTCGCGGACGTTCACATCCGCCGCGCGTTCAACTACTGCTTCGACTACGACACCTACATCAAAGACGTGCAGTTTGGCGAAGCCGTGCGCTCACTGGCGCTGACGCTGCCCGGTCAGGCCGGTTACGATGGTTCGCCCATCTTTGAATATGATCTCGCTAAATGCGAGGAAGAGTTCAAGGCCGCTGAGCTGAAGACCGAAGATGGCACCCAGGGTGTGATGGATATCGGCTTCTACATGCAGTTGGGTTACAACGTCGGCAACACTGCGCGCCAGACCATGGCCGAAATTCTGGCCGCCAACCTGTCGCAGGTCAATCAACTCTTCCTGATCAACCCGGTGGCGCTGCCGTGGCCCACCTATCTGCGCGTGGTGCGCGCCAAGCAACTCCCGATCGCGGTTGCCGGCTGGCAGGAAGACATCCATGACCCGCACAACTGGTACGTGCCGTATATCGTGACGACCTACGGCTCGCGCTTCAACATCTCGCAAGAGTTGCTTGAGAAGTACACGCCGTTGATCAACTCTGGGGCGACGGAAACCGATCAGGCCAAGCGCGCCACGATCTACAGCGAGCTGAACCAGATGATTCACGACGACGCGGTCTACATCATCATGCCAGTCGCGACGACCCGCAACTACCAGCCGTTGTACATGAATGGCTGGCTTGGCGGGACATCGCAAAACCCGCTAGTGTCAGGGCCGGGTGCTGTGTATGAACTGTCCAAGGACAATGTCATGAAGTAAACCACCATTTGATGGCGAAAACTGGCTGGCCGAAGATTCTGGCCTGCCAGTTGAGCCAGTGATGGTGGTAGGATGATTGGGCAGAGGTCGGTCTGTCGGCCTCTGCCCAATTTGTCGGCACGGACTGTTGCCCGGAGCTGAGTACGCAACTGGCAAGTTGCGCGTTGAGCCTCTGGCAATGGCTTGAACCAAGAGACCCCTTAGAAGGTATTACTTCTAAGTCCGCCACAAAGGAGTTCGCATGTACGCCTATATTGTCCGACGCCTCCTGATTGTGCCATTCCTGTTGTTTGGGGTCACGATCCTGTTGTTCCTCATGATCGGTATGCTGCCGGAGGATGCGCGCCTCGCCCTGTATCTGCGCGATGTGCCCAAGAACCCCGGCCAGGCTGAGACCTTGATCAAGCGCTACGGTTTGCGCGATCCGATCTACATCCAATATGCCAACTGGATGTTCGGACGCGAGGTTGAAGACCCCGCCACGGGTGTGAAAGAAATCAAGGGTGGCATTCTGCGCGGCGACTTTGGCTGGTCCAAGAGCGGTTCGGACACGATCGCCAACATCATCTCGCGCCGTTTCCCGGCGACGATTGAAATGTCGCTATGGGCCATCATTCCCATCATCGGCATTGGCATCTGGATGGGCGTCCTGGCGGCGGTCAACCACAATAAATTGATCGATCAGATTCTGCGCGTCTTCGCCATTGTCGGCACGTCGGTGCCGGTCTTTGTGTTTGGCCTGGTCGCGTTGATGTTGTTCTATGCCAAGCTGCAATGGTTCCCGCCGGGCCGCCTGTCGGACTGGGCCAACGCCATCGTCACCAGCGGCGAGTTCGTGCGCTATACGTCGATGAATACCTTTGATGCCCTACTCAATGGTCGACTCGACATTTTTATCGATGCGCTGCGCCACCTGGTGCTGCCCATCCTGACGCTGGCCTACATTCAGTGGGCGTTGTTGCTCAAAGTCACTCGATCGTCGATGCTGGAATCGTTGCGGCAAGACTATGTGACCACCGCCCGTGCCAAGGGCCTGTCTGAAAGAGTGGTGATCAACCGGCATGCCCGGCCCAACGCCATGATTCCGGTGGTGACGATCAGCGGGTTTACCATTGTCGGCCTGTTGAACGGCGTGGTGATCACCGAGACGATCTACAACTATCCCGGCATCGGGTCCATCGCCGCGCAGGCGGCCGTGCAGTTGGACGTGTTGACGGTCCTAGGCTTCACGCTGTTTAACGGTATCATCTTGTTGATCGCCAACCTGATCGTCGACGTGCTGTACGCCGTCGTCGATCCGCGCGTGCGATTGAGCTAGTGTAAGGAGCGAACTATGGCAAGTGTAGCGGCCCCTGTCGAGCAACCGCTGGACGTGGATGAGATTCCGGCCAGCCGTAAACCGCCCAGCATAGTCAAGCAGATGCTGTCCAATCGGCTCTCGGTGAGCGGGTTTATTCTGCT
>JACRBO010000359.1 GCA_016219235.1 Chloroflexota bacterium | reverse complement strand
TTCCCGTCCAGTGTGACGAGCTTGAAGCCCTTGCGCCCGCCGGGGCCGAGGATCTCTTCGGAGTAAAAGCCGCCGGCCTGATCGCCCAGCTGCTTGATCACCGCTTTGATGATCGTCGTCTTACCGATGCCGGGTGTGCCGGTCAAAATCAACGTGCGTCCCATGTGAATCTCGCGTGTCGTCAGGATGGATTGGCAGTTGAGTCAGTATATCACACTGATAGCCCGGTTCATTATGCATTATGCATTGAGCATTGTGAATTGATCATTGGTTCGTGTTCAGGTACAATCGCGGCGTGGAGGCCGCGTGAACCGCCAATCGTTTTTGCCCTCAACCCTGACCTTCCTGTTAACCATCGCCGTGCTGTTGTACCTGGTCGAAAAGCTGGGTAGCGCGCTGCTGGCGTTTAGCAACGTCCTGGTGATGCTGGGGCTGGCCTGGCTGCTGGCGCTGATCCTGCGGCCGCTGGTCAACTGGATTCATCATCTCACCCTGACCGATGAACTGTTGCGGCCTATTCGCCGCCGCTGGGGCGACCGCCTGGCCGATCGGGTGGCGCACCCCTCGCGGGGGCTGTCGATCACGATCGTATACCTGCTGGTGATCGCCGTTATTGCCATTATCGTGCTGGCGTTGGTGCCGCTGTTGATCGATCAGACGCGGCAACTCTCCATCACCATTCAGGAACAGGCTAGTAATCTGCCCGCCAACATCCAGCGCATAAGCGAGTTTATTAACTCGGCGCGCGCCTTTTTGATTGAGCGGTTGTACCTCGATCCGGCCGCCATCGTCCTGCCACGCCCCGAAGAATTGATCAATCAGGTAACGGGCTTTGGCACGGGTCTGGTGCAGGGCGCGCTGGGCCTGTTGGGCGGCATCGCGGCGACGCTGGGCCAATTCTTGTTGATTGTATTCCTGAGCGTGCTGGTGATGATCGACGGTGCGAAATTGCAGACCCAGCTGCAACTGATGATCCCGCGCCGGTACGAGGCCGATATGCAGATGACGTTTGCCACCATCAATCAGGCGTTCACCGGCTTCATCGGCGGCACACTGCTGCAAAGCATGATCTATGGCCTGGTCGTCATGGTGTTGATGACGCTGTTCGGGATGAGTTCGGCGGTGGCCGTGGGGGCGGGTTGCAGTTTGCTGATGATCGTGCCGATGTTGGGCGGGCCGCTCAGCCTGTCGCTGCCGCTACTGGTGGGGTTGTTGCAGGGTTCGCCGCACACCGGCGGTTTGCTGTTGCTGCTGGCGGCATTTCAAGTCGTGCTGTTTAACTTCATCGGGCCGCGGCTGCTCAGCCATTCGCTGCAAATGCCGTCGCTGCTGGTGATTGTGGCGCTGCTGATCGGCACGCAGTTGATCGGCGTGTGGGGGTTCTTCTTCGCAGTACCGATCGCGGCGGTGTTGTATTCAGCCAGCAACGTGCTGTTGCAGCGGGCCAAACGCAATCAAGATCGACTGGATGCGCAGTCAAACGGGAAGCCGGCGCGTGACTGAGTACGCGGTGCGCGGCGCGTCGATCGATCAGGTGCAGCCCTTTGGTTTTGATCGCGGCCCGATCGGTTGTGTGCTGCTGCACGGCTTCACGGCCGCGCCGAAAGAGATGCGCCCTTTGGGCGAGTATCTGGCCGAACGCGATTTTACCGTGCGCGGTGTGCGGCTGGCCGGGCACACCACCTGCCCGGAGGACCTGGCGCGCACCACGTATCGTGAGTGGGTCGCTTCGGCGGAAGCGGCGATCGATGAAGTGCGGGGCCGTTGTCGCCGCGTGTGGGCGATCGGATTGTCGCTGGGCGGCCTGATCAGCCTGCATCTGGCGGCGCACGATCGGGTCGACGGCGTGATCGCGCTCGCGCCGCCCATTCTCACTCCCGATTGGCGCGTGCCACTGGCGCGCTTCATCGCGCCGTTCAAGCCGTACACGGTGAAGGGTCTGGCGAATTTGCATGATCCGGTCGCGCTGGCCGGGCATGCGGACTACACGCGTTTTCCCACGCGCGCCGTGGCCCAGATGTATGCGCTGATCCGGCAGGTGCAGCGTGAACTGCCGCAAGTGAAGGCGCCACTGCTCTTGATCCACGCCCGGCACGATGCGGTGGTGGCGCTGTCCGGCGCGGACTACATCTGGCAGCGAGTCAGTTCGATCGAGAAAGAGCAGGTGGTGGTGGAACGCGGCGGCCATATCATCACGGAAGATTATGATAAAGAGGCCGCGTTTCAGCAGATTGCGGCCTTTTTGAGCAAGCACGCGAAGTGATGAGTGATGAGTGAAAATCACTCATCACTTATTATCCATCATGTCCCGCGATAATAAACTCATCACGTTCGCGCTGTTTTTGTGGGGCGCGGGCGAAGGTCTATTCTTCTACATCCAGCCGCTGTACATGGAACAGCTGGGCGCGACACCCGCCGAGATCGGCGCGGTGCTGGCGCTGGCCGCGTTTCTGACGGCCTGCTCGTTCATCCCCGGCGGCTGGCTGGCCGATCGCGTTGACCCGAAGAAAGTGATGCTCTTCGGCTGGGCGCTGGGCGGCGTGGCCGCGTTGTGGATGGGGTTAGCGCCGAACTGGCAGGCGTTTATACCGGCGATTCTGGTTTATAACCTCTCCGCGTATTGCATTCCCGCCATCAATAGCTACATCGTGGAAGCCAGCGATGGCGCGCCGCTCGAGCACACTATCACGCTGACGTTTGCGGGCTACGCGGCGGGCAGCATTCTGGCGCCGTTTGTCGGCGGGCAGCTGTCTCAGATCATCGACACGCACTGGCTATATATCATCGGCAGCGGTTTCTTTGCGATATCGCTGCTGACGGCGTTGCAAGTGCGCAGTCACGCGGCGCACCGGGGGGCGTCGATCTCGATCGGGCGGCAGTTGGCGCACCTGCGTCCCGCCGCGCCATTCTTTATCCGCATGGCGTTTGTGTTCTTCACGTTGATGATCGGTTCGACGTTGCCCGCGAACTATCTGGGTGAATTGGGTTGGACGTTGGGTGATGTCAATACGTGGGGCGGCACACCGCAGGCGATCGGCATGATGCTGCTGGCGATCGGGCTGGGCCGCATCGCGGCGGGACGACGGCGGCGTGGCCTGCTACTGGGGCAGGGGCTGGTCTTCGGGGCGATGATCATGTTTATGCTGACCACGCCCGCGCTGCGTCTGACCGGGGCGGTGGGCTTCTTTTTGCTGGGCGGCGTCGCGCCCGTGCGTGAGCTGTCCAATGCGCAGATCGCTAACCAGTTGAGCCGCGAGGTGCGCGGCCTGGCGCTAGGCGTGAACGAAACGATCTTTTCGCTGGCGCGAGCGGGGGCCGCCGCGTTGGCGGGCGTCTTGTTCACGCTTGATCCCCGCTGGCCGTTCATCGCCGCGATCGCGCTGATCCCGATCGGGCTGGGGTGGGTGTGGTTTTCCAGGCCGATCGTGGCGCGCGATGAAGACATTGTGGTGATGGCTTCGCCGGGCAATGTCGTGATCGAGTCGGTGGAAGATTGAATTGGGTGTTACAATTTTGGAAGTTGGACGCTGCGCGTGGAAGATGGAAGTTAGAAGTTGGAAGTTGGAAGTTGGAAGTTGGAAGTTGGAGGGTGGAGGTTAGAGGGTGGCTGACAAGCGTTTGATGTTGGCGTTTCCGCATCCCGACGACGAGTCATTTGGGCCGGGCGGGACGATTGCGAAGTATGCGCGCGAGGGCGCGGAGGCGCATTACGTGTGCGCCACGCGCGGCGAGGTGGGCACGGTGGATGCGGAGTTGATCAAGCCGTATGATCATCTGCCGGCCGATCAACGCCTGGGCGCGTTGCGCGGCCAGGAACTGCGCGCTGCCGCCGATGTGCTGGGCCTGACGGGGCTGCACTACCTGGGCTATCGCGATTCAGGCATGACAGGCTCGGCGGACAATCGTGATCCGCGCGCCTTCGTCAATGCCAATCCGGTGGAAGCGACCGGGCGGTTGGTTAAGTTGATCCGCGAGATCAAGCCGCAAGTGATTGTGACGTTTGATCCCTTTGGCGGCTACGGCCACCCCGATCATATCTTCATCCATCACCGGACGCACGAGGCGTTTGCGGCGGCGGGCGATCCGGCGCAATATCCCGAGGCGGGCGAACCGTATCAGCCGCAGAAATTGTACTGGTCGGTGTTTCCGCGCGGGCTGCTGAAGTTTTTTGTGCGGGTGCTGCCTTTGTTCAGACGCGATCCCACAAAATTTGGCCGCAATGGCGACATCAACCTGCGCGAGATCGCCGAGCACGATTATCCGCCGACGACGCGTGTCGATGTGTGGCCGTACTATGCCATCAAGCAGCAGGCGTCCCAATGCCACACCAGTCAGCTCGACGGCGGGCCGGACATGTTTGGGCGGTTTCCGCGATTCATTCAACGCCGCCTCATTGGCTATGAAAGTTTCCGGCGGGTGGAACCGAAGCCGGTGGACGAGCGTCTTAAAGAACGGGATCTGTTTGAAGGGGTTGTATAGTCGAATCGAGTGATTGGCGGGGGTAACACAGCAGGAGGTTGACATGCGAAGGCTTAGTATGAGCGGGTTGATTGTCGGGTTGTTGTTGGCCGCGGTTGCGCCCGTAAGTGCCGCGCCGTTGGCGGTCG
>JACRBO010000353.1 GCA_016219235.1 Chloroflexota bacterium | reverse complement strand
TTTGAAAATATCGGCTACAACGGCATTCAGATGTTTGGCAGCAGCAGCACCTTCGCCTACAACGTCTTCGATCAAACCTGCATCTCCAAAGGCGACGGCGGCGCGATCAACACCTTTGGCAGCGCTGTGCATGACATCCAGATTGTGAGCAACATCATCCTCAACACACTCGGCAACACCGATGGCACCCATGCCAATTTCCGGGCGCTGTTCGGCTTCGGCGTCTACATCGATCAGAACTCGAGCAATATCACCACGTCCGATAACACCGTTGCCAACTCGACGGCCCACGGCATCCTCTATCAAAACTCGACCGGGGTGATTCAGACCAACACCCTCTTCAACAATGCCACTGAGGCGGCGTTGTGGGCTGAGCAAGTGGCGGTGGTAGGGAGCAGCAGCGTCTCCAATCACAGCGGCAACATCTTGTTGAGCAAGATCACTCACGCGGGGACGTTAAGCGCGGGGAGTGTCGGCTTGCTGGGTGCGTCCGACAATAATCACTTCTACCACGCCAATCGCGCGCGGCACATTGTCGTGCAGGGGGACAAGTCATTGGCCGAATGGCGCGCGGCCTCCGGCAAAGACGTGCATTCGACCGAGTTGATCTCCGCGACGCTGGCCCAGGCCGAGCTGTTTTATAACGATACGCGCAACGTTCGCTCGATCGATCTGAGCAAACCCTATGTCGACCTCAATGGCAATTCGATCAGCAGCCCGCTAACGCTCCAACCTTATACCTCCAGGATTCTGCTGCCCGACCTGACGCCGATTCCGCGTTTGTCGATCGGCGGTTCAGCGCCCGTGGCGGTTGAATCGGGTGCGCCGATCACGACCACGTTTACCATCGGCAACGATGGCCTTGTGACGGCCACTAATGTGCTCGTCACCAATACCCTCCCGCTCAACGCGATCTACATCAGCGGCGGCACGCGAGTGGGGCAGGTGGTCAGTTGGACATTGGGCAGTCTTGCGCCATCCGCCAGCGCGACGGTCAATTACGTCGTCACCGCCACCGCCACGTTGATCAACAGCGACTATCGCGTGAGTGCGGCGGGCGGCCACAGTGCAATCGGTGGGTTGATCGTGACGTTGATCGATCCGTTGCACATCTATCTGCCGCTGCTGAGGCGATGAATCGGCCGCCGGGTGCTGACGCTCCGCGGAGAGCGTCAGCCATTTAGAAAACCGCGCTAATGACATTGACCGCGGCCTGATCGATATGCTAGTCGAGAAGAACTAGTTCTCCACCCTCACCGCCCCCTCGTTCTCAAATCGTTCGCAGGTTCATTCCAGGAGGAATAGTTTTCCAGTTGGCAGCTATGCTACGATGCTGGCACGGCGCATTGATTTCCCATGCGATTTTTCGACGACCCACTCAACTATCCGACAGGCAGGAGGCTAAATTCATGGCAACGCACGCACAGGCAAAACCGGTTCCCCGTTCCAGTGAAGCCGAAGTGATCGACGGCCTGCAGATCGGCGTCAGCCGGCCCGCACTCGCGATCGACGATCTGCCGACGCCCGAGACTGTGTTTAAGACGAAGGTGCTCGGCAGGAAAGAAGTGATTAAGTTCGTGCTGGGTCCCAGCATGATCGCGCTGGGCGTCTCGATCGGCAGCGGCGAGTGGCTGCTGGGTCCGCTGGCCGTGGGGCAGTACGGCTTTCTCGGGATCGGCTTCATCGTCACGATCTCGGCCATTCTCCAGGTGTTCTACAACATGGAAGTGGCCCGGTTCACGGTTGCCACCGGCGAGGTGCCCGTCGTCGCCTTTACCCGCACGCCGCCCGGCAAAACCTTCTGGGTCCCCTTCACGCTGTTGATGATTTACATGGCCTGGATCTGGGGCGGCTGGGCCTCGACCGCCGGACAGAGCCTGTTTACGTTGTTTATGGGCCGGCCGAATACCAAAGAAGAACTGGAAATCGTGCGGTTGATCGGCATCGGCTTGATGGTGCTGGCGTTCAGTATGTTCATGTTCGGCAAGAAAATTTCCCAGACGCTGGAGACCTTCAATACGATCGCCGTGTGGTTCGTCCTGTTCTTCTTGATCGGCCTGACGGTTGTGATCGTCCCGCCGAGTTTCTGGGCCAACGCGCTGGCCTCGTTGGTGACGCCGGCCGCGCCGCCCAAAGGCATTGACGTGTCGCTGCTGGGTGCGATTGCCGGCTATACGGCCTTCGCGTCCGGCATGAACTTCATGCTGATTAACTACTATCGCGATAAGGGCTACGGCATGGGCAGCAAGGTCGGCTTCATCTCCGGGCTGGTCGGCGGCGAAAAGCAAGAAGTGCTGGCTACGGGCGTGACCTTCCGCGATACCGAAGCGAACGCGAAGGTGTGGAAGCGCTGGTGGCGTTACCTGGCGCTGGATCAGTGGGGGGTGTTCTTCATCGGGGCCATCATCGGTATGATGATCCCCAGCATCCTGGTGGGCTGGCTGGCTTCGCAGCCCGGCGCGGCCGCGCCGACTTCGGCCAACATGCCCATTTACGCCGCGACCGAACTGGGCCGGTTGTATGGGCCGTTCCTGTTCTCGGCGACGCTGTTTGTCGGCGCGTTCACTCTGTTCAAGACGCAGGCTACAATTCTCGAGATGTTGATCCGCAACACGACCGACACGGCCATGAGCGTCAGCGCCAAATTCCGCGCATGGACGAAGGGCGACGTGCGCCGCTTCTACTATCCGTTCGCGGTGCTGCTGGTCGTCGTGATCGGCGTCATCATTCACCTGGCGCTGCCGACCGATCTGCTGAAGATCTCGGCGAACATGGCCAACCTGGCCGCGATGATCTTCCCGCTGGTGATGATTTACCTGAACAGCAAGCTGCCCCGGCCGGCCCGCATCAAGTGGTGGGGCTACGTGGTGCTCGTGCTGAACGTGCTGTTCTTCGGTTTCTTCTTTATCAACTTCCTGGCAGTGACGACTACCGGCACGCCGTTGGTGAAGTTCTAGACGACGGCCCTGCTTTCCTCCGAGGGGCCGCGGCCTCCCTGTCACGCCCAGGGAGGCCGTCATTTTGTACAAGCAATCCCGGTCGATCTTAACCAGGAACTCAGTTGTATAATGTCGAACATGCGATCAGGGACTGGTGTCAAGCCGACAAGTGCGCTTTCCTGGGTACGCTCTTCTCTACCGCCCGGCGCTGTGCGCGTGCGCACCGGCGCGATATTCTTCGTCGGCATCTCAGCGCTGGTCTTAACGACGATCGGTGTGTCCACCTGGATCAATGGCATTATCGATCAGCACACGCAGCGATTGGCTGTGCTGGAGCAGTTGAGCGCGCAACTCGATCGGCCCACCGCCGACCGCGAAGTCTTTCAACAAAATCTGGCGCTGCTTCAACACGGCACATCCCCTGGGCAAACCAGCGGCGCAACCCAGTTGACACCCGTCACAGACGAAGTGCTGATCGCCGCATTCCGACGAATTGATGCAGCCTGGTCGGCGGCGCGCAATGGCCGATCGGAATCGTTGCTCGAATTGCGGGCCGCGCTCGATCAGGCCACGGACTTGATCCGCTTGCAGCGCGCCGACAATCTGGGCATGGCGCGCGGTTTGTTTGCGGCGCTGTTCCTCAGCACGATCTGCTTCCTCTTGATCGGTCTGTGGTTCACCGAGGAACTCGTGGCTAAACCCTTTGAAGAATTGATCCAGGTCACGTCGCGCATCACCGCCGGCGACCTCGACACGCCGATCGCGTTTAGTGAAAGTGATGCCTTCGAGGAAGTCGCCAGCAGCTTCGAGGCGATGCGATTGGAACTGCGCGAATCGCGTGAGCGGCTGTCGCGCTGGGCGTCTGATCTGGAAAAGCGCGTCACTCAGCGGACGCAGCAGATCGCCGCGTTGTCGCAAGTGGTGACGGCAGCCAGCCACTCGCAGGAATTGGAGCAGGTCCTGCGCACGGCGCTGGAGCAGGCGCTGCAGGTGATGGACGCGCCGACCGGCGGCCTGTGGCTGGTCGACGAAGCGTCGAGCCACTTGCAGCTGGCCGTATCGCACGGTATGTCGGCCGTGATGCGCCAGCAAGTTCAGGCGCTGGGGTACGGCGAAGGGGCGACGGGCCGGGCCGCTGAGACGGGAGAAACGATCGTGTTGGAGGACATCACGCAGGGGTCTACGATCGTCAAGACGGTCGCCATCAAGGAAGGCATCCGCAGTCTGGTCGCCGTGCCGATCAAAGTGCGCGAGCGCGTCGTGGCGGTGCTGGACGTGATGATGCATCAGCAGCGCGCGTACACCCCGGAAGAGATCGCGCTGCTGACCTCGATCGGCCAACAGATCGGCATCGGCGTCGAAAATGCGCGGCTGATCCGCGAGATTCGGCAGCAGACCGAACGCGTGGCCGCCCTGCAAGAGCGCGAATGGATCAGCGCGGAACTGCACGATGGCCTGCTGCAAAACCTGGGCTATCTGCACTTGCAAGCCGATCAGCTGGAAGCGCAGGCACTATCAAACGATCTGGCTGATATGGCCGGCCAGCTGGCTCATCAACGCGCCGTGCTGGAACAGACTTCGCGCGAGATTCGCAGCTTCATCACCGATCTGCGCGAAGCCCCGCCGCCGCCGGTGTCTCTGCAAGGCGCGCTGGAAAAAATGGTCGCCGAGTTTACGCGCGACACGCCGATCCCGATTACAATCGATCTGCCGGCCACGGCGTTGTGGCTGAAAGCCGATCACGTCGCGCATCTGGTGCGCATCGCCCGTGAGGCACTGCTGAACGCCACGCGGCACGGCCACGCCCGATCGGCCTTGCTGACGTGCACGGTGCGCGGCGGGCAGGGCGAGTTGAGCGTGCGCGACGACGGCGCCGGTTTCGATCCGAAGCAGCTGCCGGACGATGGCCGGGGTCACTTTGGGCTGCGGATCATGCCGGCCCGCGCGGCGCGCCTGGGCGGCAAACTCACGATCGATTCTGTGCCGGGACACGGCACGCGCGTGTCAATTACCTGGCCGCTGGAGATGGCGTCATGAGCAAGATACGGGTTCTCGTCGTGGACGATCATTCGCTCTTTCGTGAAGGCATCGTTGGCACGCTGAGCCGGCAGCCGGATATTGAGGTCGTTGGCGAGGCGAGTGACGGGCTGGAAGCGGTGGTGGTGGCGCGCAACTTGCAGCCCGATGTCATTTTGATGGATGTCACCATGCCCGGCACCGACGGCATCGAAGCGACGCGGCTGATCAAGCAGGAGCGGCCGGAGACGCGCATCGTCATGCTGACCGTTCACGACGACGACGCCCGGCTGCTTGACGCGATCCGTTATGGGGCGCAAGGTTAT
>JACRBO010000033.1 GCA_016219235.1 Chloroflexota bacterium | reverse complement strand
GCTGACCGTTCAGGCCGGCCCCCATGTCGGACACGAATTCGTGCTGGTCAAAGAGGTCATGCTGTTGGGCCGCCACGAGCAGTGCGACATCGTCATTGCCGATCCGTTGGTGTCGCGCCGTCACAGTCAGATCATGTGCGATGGGTCGTATTGCTCGATCGAGGACCTGGGCAGCACTAACGGCACGTTCGTCAACGATCAGCGGTTGACCCAGCCGCGCGTCTTGCGCAGCGGCGATCGCGTGCGGGTGGCCGACACCGTGCTGGTGTTCAACGATCCGCAGGCCACGCTGACCGGCCTGAAGTTGCCCGCGTTGATCATCGAGCCGCCCAATCGCGTCTATCTCAATCGCAAGGCGGTCGAACTCTCCGGCAAGGAATTCGCGCTGCTGGCTTTCCTGAGCGATCACACCGAGCAGATTTGCAGCAAGGCCGACATCGCCGCCGCCGTCTGGCCGGACTACGACGGCGAAGTCTTCGACTACCAGATCGAAAGCCTGGTCAAGCGGCTGCGCTTGAAGATCGAAGCCGACCCCGACGAACCCAGATTCATCGTCACGGTACGCGGGCGCGGCTACCGGCTGATTAAATCATAATGCATGATGCGCAATTCATAATTCACAATTGGGCATTGTGCATTGAGAATTGTGCATTGCTCTACTGCTTTGCAACCGCCACCGCCAGCCATCCCTCGCCACGCGGGTCGGGCTTCGCCACTACCGTCACTGTATCGCCCACGTGTGGCGCGTAGTCGGCAGCGGGCAGACGCTGCGTCATCTCATCCACGCGGAACGAGGTAATCTCGCCTTGCTGGCCGACTACGTCTAATTTATCGGCGCTCGCCTTGGCGATCAGACCAACGTAGTGAATCCGCTCCGGTGTCTGCGGCACCACCACGATCTTCGACGCGATCACTTGCCCGTTGACCTTCTGCGCCCAGACCGCCACCTTGTCGCCAACCTTGAGTTGATCGATGGCCGATAAGCCCTGTTCGGCTCCGGTCGTGCCGTCGATCGTCAACAGCTGCATGCCGTCGTTCGTCTCTACGCTGAGACTCTGACTGCCGACCGCTTGCAGTACGCCGACGACACCCACCTGAACGGGCGCCGCATTCGGCGCTGCATTTTGCGCAGCGTCCGGGCCAGTCACCGGTGCAACCGGCTGCGCCAGCGCCGCGACTTGCGGCACGATCCCCTGCACACCGCTGCTATTCCCGATGCTGACGCCTAACACGCCACCCAACGCAAACACGATACCCAGTGCGACGATCAATTTGATCAGTTTCATGGCTTGCCTCCTGTGCAAGAACTCAGCTTGATCTTACAACACTCAAACGGTGAAGTCGATGGTACTGTGGGAGAGAGTAGTCAATGGGTGATTGGTCAACTGGTCAATCGGTAAGCGGGAAACTCCCTGACCAATCGACCAGTCAACCGGTTGACCAATTGACCAGTTACCTTTTACGGTTGATATAACACCGTGAGGATGGCAAAGATTTGCTCGCCCGAGGTTTTACTGGCGATGATTTCCAGCACATTCGGGCCGGGGTCCAGTGGTACGGTCAGTGCAAAGCGGCCCTGCGCGTCGGCGATGGCGACGGCGTCGTTGGCGCTGACGACTGCGCCGGGCGTCGTCTGGCCGCGCACCGTCAGGGGCGTCGCGCGCACGGTCTCGCCTTCGCGGGGCGAATCGACCGTGATGACAAACAACGCTGAGGGCGTAGGCGTGGTGGCGACGGCTAAGGTCGGCGGAATGGCCGGGATGATGATCGTCGGGGGTGGGGGCGTGATGATAAACGCGGTCGGCTCAATCACGATCGGGTATGCAGTCGCCACCGGCTGCGGCGCAATCACAGTGACCTGCACTGGCTCTGGTGTGCGGCCCGTACCATACGGCGAATAGACTGTCACGCTGATTTCAGGCGTCGCGCCATCGCTAGTCAACGTCGCCAGGCCGGGCACCGCCGTCTGCGCGATTTTCACGGCGCGTGACAACGTCCCGCTGGTGTACAGCAGGTAGGCGACGACGGCGAGGAGGATGAGGATGAGCAGGTTTTTCATGTCAGTCCGTGTTGCGGGTTGCGTGGTGCGTGTGGCAATTATACCCGCAACAGAGTGTTCTTTCTTTCCTCAATTCGATGTCGTATTCATTGCGTCACCACGATGCTCACTGGTGTGCTTTCAGTCACTTTGCCTTGATCGTCAACCGCTTGCGCCTTAATTGTGTGAGTCCCTAGTTGCAACGTCCACCACGCCCGCGCCGGGCTTGATGTGAACTCGCCAATCAAGTACTCGTCCACATAGATCATCAAACGCTGAAGCCGAACGCTATCCGCCACAATTGCCTGCACCGGAATTTGCTGCGTCTCGATCGGCGTCTGCGGCGTGACACGATAGATTGTGCCATTATCCGGCCGCGTTATCCTGACTGCCGCCTGACTACTCATTGCCGATTGACCATTTGTCATTGTTAATTGGTCATTTGTCATTGCGAGTTGCGGCACGCCATTGTCTCTTGCCCATTCCCGCGCCTCGGCGGGCAGCATCAAATACACCTTCGTCTCGATGCGGTCTTGTGGCGTGTCCGCTGTCGCCGGCAAGCCCGTCATCACATCGATCTTGATCGGTTGATAGAGATTATCGGGCTGCGTGGGCTGCGTGCCCGCGATGAAGACTTCGCGCTTCGTGAAGGGGCAATACTCCGTCGGCAGCAAACCCGATGTCGCGCACACATCCACATCGATCAGGCCAGTGGGCCGTGTGAAGTCGCGTTCGGGCTGGCCCTTTAATGCCGCTTGCATGAAGTCGTGCCAGATCGGCCCTGCGCCCGTCACGCCGCTGACGTGCTCCATCGGTTGATTATCCGCGTTGCCCACCCAGACGCCCGTCACCAGATCGGGTGTGTAACCCAGCGTCCAGTTGTCGCGCCAATCCGTCGTCGTGCCAGTCTTGGCCGCGGCCGGCCGCGTCAGGCGCAGCACGCTGTATTCGCTGAACGCGGGCGCGCGCGCTTTGTTATCGCTCAGGATGCTGGTGATCAAATACGCCACGCGCGGATCGAGCACGATTTCGCCGGTCTGCGGCGTACTCCGATAGACCATCTCGCCCCGCGCGTTGCTGATCTCCGACACCGCCACTGGATCGATCTTGTGACCGCCGTTGGCAAAGACACTGTACGCCATCGTCATGTCGATCAAGCGCACTTCGCCGCCGCCAAGCGTGAGGGCGAAGCCATAGCGATCGGGTTGGCCGAAGGTCGTAATGCCGATCTTCCGCGCCAACTCGATCGTCCTCGGCAGCCCGATGTGCTGCAACACTTTCACCGCCGGGATGTTGTACGACGACGCCAACGCCGTGCGCGCCGACACCGGCCCGTGAAATTGCTGATCGTAATTCTTGGGCACATACGGATCGCCCTCTTTCGTGGGGAACGACGAGCGCACATCGAGGATCATCGATGCGGGCGTCAGCGGATCGGGCGCAGTCGGATCGAAGGCCGCCGCATACGTGATCGGTTTGATGCTCGATCCCGGCTGCCGGTGCGCGATGGCGGCATTCACCGCACCGTCGATCTTCGCCGTGAAATAATCGGGGCTGCCCAGCATTACGCGGATCGCGCCCGATTGCGGATCGACGGCGATCACGGCCGCATTGTTGACGTTCTTGCCTGGCTCATTGGGTTTGTCGCGCGTGAGTTCGGCCAACTGCCGCTGCACGATCGCTTGCGCGGTGTTCTGCCAATCCAGATCGAGGGTGGTGGTGACGACAAAGCCCTGCGTGTAGATCGCTTCCAGGCCATAGCGATCTTCGAGCCATTGACGCACGTAAGCGACAAAGTGCGGCGCTTCGATCGGGTACGAGGTGGGCGC
>JACRBO010000022.1 GCA_016219235.1 Chloroflexota bacterium | reverse complement strand
CGCCTCGATCGCGCCGCGACGACCGATCGAGTGGCGGCTGCCCCGGAGGCGCGTTGAAGCGCAAAGTCATTCTCTACAATCCGCGCGCGGTCTTCTGGACGATGCCGCTGGCGTTGATCGCGATCGGTTCCGCGCTGGATCGATCGCGCTACGAAGTGATCATCGTCGATGGGCGGTTGGAATCTGATCCCGTTGCGAAGATTCTGTCACACGCCAATGAGGCCACGGTATGTCTGGGCGTAACAGTATTGACCGGCGCACCGATTCGTGATGCACTGCAAGTCTCGCGCGCGATCAAACAGGCGCGGCCCAATTTGCCCATCGTGTGGGGCGGCTGGCATCCGTCGCTGTTTCCCGAGCAGTGCTTGAGCGAAGCGAGTGTGGCTGCGGTCGTGATCGGGCAGGGCGAAGAGACGTTCGCTGAGCTAGTCGAGCGGCTGGCGCAGGGACAAGCGTTGGACGGCGTGATGGGCGTGGCGCATCGATCGGGTGTGAGTGTGCGTGTTGAAGCGCCGCGTTTGTTTCGTGCTGTGAATGATCTGCCGCCGCATGATTACGCCTTGATCGATGTGCCGCGCTATTTTGCGGCCAAAGGCAAACGCCAGTTCGATTACGTGTCGTCACAAGGCTGCCGCTTTCGCTGCACATTCTGCGCCGATCCCACGGTGTTCAAGCGCGGCTGGCAAGGACTTGCGCCCGAGCGCATGGCGCGCGAGTTGAGCGCGCATCGCCAGGCTTATGGCTTTGACGAAATTGCTTTTCAAGACGAGACGTTCTTCACCAGTCGATCGCGTGTTGAGGCGATTGCCGATGCGTTCCTCGCAAGCGGATTGGATGTGCCGTGGACGGCGACGATGCGCGCCGATCAGGGCGAGCGCCTGGAGGATGCCCTGTTGATCAAGTGCAAGCGCGCGGGCCTGAAGCGCGTGATGATCGGCGTGGAGTCCGGCTCGCCGGAGATGCTGGCTCGGCTGCGCAAGGACATCACGCTGGAGCAAGTCTTTGTCAGTGCCGGGAAGATTGCGCGGCATGGCCTGGGCGCGATCTTGAATTTCATCGTCGGCTTTCCGGGCGAGTCCGACGACAGCGTGCGTGCGACGCTGGATGTCGCGGCTCAGTTACGCGCCATGAGTCCCAACTTCGACGCCGCCATCTTTTTCTTCAAGCCGTATCCGGGCAATCCTATTGCGGACGAATTGCTGCAGCAAGGCTATGAATTTCCCGCGACGTTGGAAGCATGGGCAGACTTCGATTACGTCGGTGGCGCGCGCTCGGCGTGGGTGACGCCCGCGCAGTGGCAGCAAGTGGAGCGCTTCAAGTTTTATCAACGCTATGCCTTCGGGCACAATCGTCATCTCTGGCGCTGGCCGCTGCACGCCATCAGCCGCTGGCGCGTTAATCGCCGCCTGTACGCCTTTCCGATTGAGAAGGCGCTGGTTGAACGACTGCGTCCTGCGCAGCGCTTATCGTGAGCACGATGGATATTCTGCTGACCCACGGGTACTTCTTGCACGAAGACCCGCACGAACTGAAAGTGATGAAACCCTATCCGCCGCTGGGGATTCTGTACAACGCGGCCTATCTAAGGCGCGCGGGCTTCGACGTGCGCGTCTTCGATACGACCTTCAGCAGTCTCGCAGACTTTGAAGCCTGTGTGTTGCGCGAACGGCCCTCGGTGGTGGGCATCTACACCAACCTCATGACGAAGTTCAACGTGCTCAAGATGATCGCGTTGTGCCAACGCGCCGGCGCGACGGTGATCCTGGGCGGGCCGGAACCGGCCAACTACGTCGACGAATATCTCGAACGCGGCGCGGCCGCGATAGTGATCGGCGAAGGCGAAGCGACGCTGGCTGAACTATTGCCGCGATTGGCGACAGACGGCCCGCATCGATTGGATGGCGTCGCGGGCGCGAGTTATCGATGTGAAGACGGCTCGATCGGCCGTAACGCGGCCCGATCGTATCTGCCCGATCTCGACGCGCTGCCCGATCCCGATCGGGCTGCGATCGATCTCGATCGCTACGTCGAGACGTGGCGCACGCATCATGGCGCGGGTTCAGTCTCGCTGATCTGTGCGCGCGGCTGTCCCTATCACTGCGAGTGGTGCAGTCACGCCGTGTATGGACACTCGCATCGCCGCCGCTCGCCGCAGCGGGTGGCCGCCGAGGTGGAATATTTGCTGGCGCGCTACAAGCCGGATCAACTCTGGTACGCCGACGATGTGTTCACGATCAAGCATTCGTGGCTGTTTGAGTACGCCGACGAGTTGAAGCGCCGCAATTTGCGCGTGCCGTTCGAGTGCATCTCGCGCGCCGATCGTCTGAACGAGCAGGTGATCGATCGATTGGCGGAGATGGGCTGCCATCGATTGTGGATCGGCTCGGAGTCCGGCTCGCAAAACGTGTTGGACTTGATGCGGCGTGAAGTCAGCGTCGAACAGGTGCAGGCCATGACGCACGCGCTGAAACGACGCGGCATCCAAACGGGCATGTTCATCATGCTGGGCTACGAGGGCGAAGACGAGCGCGATCTGAAAGCGACGGTTGAGCATCTGAAGAAGGCCGCGCCTGATGTGTTTTTGACGACGGTGGCGTATCCGATCAAAGGCACACCGTATTATGCGAAAGTAACCGATCGCGTGCTGGCGCGGGCTGATTGGGATCAGCGCTCCGATCGCGATCTCAGCGTCAGGGGCCGACATTCGCCGCGCTACTATTCCTTTGCCACGCGCTGGATGGTAAACGCGGTGGCGCTGCATCGCGAACAGACCAACGGCGGACGCATCACGCGCCAGATCAAGGTTGCGGCGAATTCGGTCAT
>JACRBO010000348.1 GCA_016219235.1 Chloroflexota bacterium | reverse complement strand
TTTCTGCGGATCGTTCGCCGCAATGCGTGGCGTCGTCTCGATGCTGATCTGCATGCCCGGCTGGAACTGAAAGTGTTTGTGCGCGGCCTCGACCACCCGCGCCGTATTCGACACTTTGGGCAGGGCGGGCGTGCCGCCGCCAATATCGAAACCGATCAGCGTTTTGTGCTTCGATTCGTTCACGCTGCCCCACAGTTCAAACTCGCGCATCAACAGATCAAAGTAGGTGTCTTCTGCCGATTGGTTGTCTTTGGGATCGACGACGGTGTATTCGCAAAACGAGCAGCGTTTCTCGCAGAAGGGCACGTGCACGTACAAGCCCAGTTGATCGATCCTATCCCACGCTTGTGCGGCTACCCGGTCGGTCTCAGCGTCCCGGCGCGTTACGCGATAGGGCCGCATGGTCGTCACGTGGCCGATCGGGTAGGCGGTGTTCGCCAGATGATGCTCGGTCAATCCAGCCGCAAAGACATCGGCAGGATCGAAGTGTTGGCGGTCGGCAGCGGAGGTTGTGTTCCAGGTCATGGCGGGTCTCCTCGATCTTGGTGTGTAACTTACACTAACTTGGGCGGTGAATGATGCGCCTGATCAGCGCAATTAGTGTATTTCTGACACTAATATAATCGAGATTGGGGTTGGTGTCAAGAGGCAAAATGTCAATGCAAAGTAAAACGGATAATCGGAATAAGCGGATACGGCCTGTGCGAAATTGACGATCGGCCTGATCATTCTGACAGTGTGAGCATGGCGCGGGGCAGGTATGCTTATCACATGAGGAACGATCATGAACGAGACATTTGAACGAGCGACGGATGCCGATTTGCTGGATGCCTATTCCAATGCGGTGATTGGTGTGGCGGAGCGGGTCAGTCCCGCCGTAGTGAACATCGAGGTAAATCGCGAGGTGAATGGGAATGGACAATCAGCGCGTCGATCGCGTTTTCCGAACGAGCGGCGCGGCACAGGGTCGGGCTTCATCTTTACGCCCGATGGCTTTATCCTGACCAACAGTCACGTGGTGCATGGCGCAACCAGCCTCGACGTGACACTCAGTGATGGCCGCGAGTTCAAAGCGCAGCCGGTGGGCGACGATCCGGCCACAGACCTTGCGGTGATCCGCATCGACGGCGGGAGTTTGATCGCGGCGGCGCTGGGTGATTCGAGCAAAGTGCGCGTGGGACAGGTGTCTATCGCGATCGGCAACCCGTACGGCTTTCAGACGACGGTGACGGCAGGTGTGATCAGTGCGCTGGGTCGGTCACTGCGAACAGACTCCGGCCGATTGGTCGATAACGTCATCCAGACCGATGCGGCCTTGAATCCGGGCAATTCCGGCGGGCCGCTGGTCAACAGTCGGGGTGAGGTGATCGGCGTGAACACCGCCGTGATTTTGCCCGCGCAGGGCATTTGCTTTGCGTTGGCCATCAACACGGCCAAATTTGTCGCGGGTCAGCTGCTGAAGAATGGCCGCGTCAAGCGCAGTTACATCGGCGTGGGCGGGCAGGATGCGCCGATTCTGCGCCGCATCGCACGCTTTCACGATCTGGCGGCAGAGCGCGGCGTGCTGGTCGTCTCGATCGAGCCGAATAGTCCCGCACAGCGCGCGGGCTTGATCGAAGGCGACATGATCATCGGGTTCGCCGATCAGCCGATCGAGAGTGTGGATGCACTCCAGAGATTGCTATCCGATCAACAGGTGGGCGTGCGTTCGCCGATCAGTATCATCCGCCGCAACGATAAGTTGACGCTGCATGTAACGCCGCAGGAAGCGAAACCGTAATGCACAATGCACAACGTGATTCACGCACCACGCACTACGCAACACGTTGCGACGCACTACTGTAGACAATCCACCGTTTCGCCTGATCAGTTGATCGGTGTTTTGCAGGCCGATAACGAGTATGCTTGAGATAGTTCAATAACTTGAAAGGAGATCGACATGGCACAGCGATTTGAATACAAAGTGGTGTACGCGGATTTTCGCGGGCGGGTTTCGGTGGAAGGTGAAGAGACGACCATCCAGGATGGCGAGCGGATGACGTCGTTTGGGCGGCGCTATCTGAACGCCCTGGGCGTGCAGGGCTGGGAGTTGACGGCGGTGCAGCATCAGCCGATGGGCGCGGCGTTTCACATCTTCAAGCGCGCGCTGGCCGACGGGCAGGACCCGGAGCCGGCCAAACCCATCAAGAGCGAGACCACGCCGTTGTAGCAGGCGGGAGGCAGGAAGCAGGAGGCAAGAGGCGAAGACCTCTTGCCTTTTGTGCGTGGTATCATCATCATAGTCGCTAATTCATCAACGAGGAGACTCACATGAAGATCGCAGTGTTGGGGACGGGCACAGTAGGACGCGCCATCGGCGGCCGATTGACGCAGCTGGGCCACGACGTGATGATCGGCACACGCGACGTTGCCGAAACACAGGCGCGCACCGCGCCCGATCGAATGGGCAATCCACCGTTTAGTGAGTGGCACAGACAACATCCAAAGATAAAGCTCGGCACCTTCGCGCAGGCTGCCACTCATGGTGAGTTGGTCGTCAATGCCACCAGCGGCTTTGCAACCCTCGAGATTCTCAAGTCGGCGGCCGAGGCCAATCTCAACGGCAAAACCTTGATCGACATTTCCAATCCGCTCGATTTTTCCAAAGGCATGCCGCCGACGCTGTTCGTCAAAGACACCGACTCGCTGGCCGAGCAGATTCAGCGCGCCTATCCCAGGGTAAACGTGGTCAAGGCGCTCAACACTATGACTGCCAGCCTGATGGTCAATCCGGGCCAGCTAGCCGGCGGCGATCACACCGTCTTTATGAGCGGCAATGACGCTGCCGCGAAAGCGCAGGTGGCCGAACTGTTGAAGAGTTTCGGCTGGCGAGACATTATCGATGTCGGCGACATCACGACGGCGCGCGGCACGGAGATGTTGCTGCCGATCTGGATTCGCTTGATGGGCAAGCTGGGCACACCGCTGTTTAACTTCGCGATTGTGAAGTAGCCAGCCGAGGCGGCTCCCACGCCGCCGGGTACGCGGGCATGGGAGCCCGCTCCGCGCTAAACGGTGATTGGCGGCAGACAGGGTACAGGTTTTCACTCGAACATGGACGACATTACGCACGAAGCGGTCGATGAGGTCTTGAATCGCGCGCTGGAGCGCATCAAACAGGCGCTCAAGCTGCTGCCCGATCGGCCTGACGCCGTCCGCGAACTGGCGGTGGCGCAGCGGCTGATCGAGACGGCGATGCACGCCGCCCGCGCGGACAGTGGCGAATCGAACGGCATCGAGTTTGATTCGCCGCATCACGCCGTGCTGCGCAACGCTCTGCTGCCCATGCCGCCCTTAACCTTGCGCGAAGAAGAAGTATTGAAGCTGATGGCCGAAGGACTGCGCAACAAAGAGATCGCCGCCCGGCTCAGCATTACCGAGCGGACGGCGACTTTTCATGTGGGCAACGTCTTATCGAAACTTGGCGCGGATGGCCGCGTCGAAGCGATCCACTTTGCGCGGCTGCGCGGGTTGATCTAACCTTCGTGCACCCACACCCACGTGCCGATGTCGTTGTTCTTGCGATCGGGCACGACTGTCCAATTGCTGCCACCGGGGGCGGGCGTTGTCCAGTTGTAAATCCATTGTGCATCGGCGGGCGGCAAGTTTACGCAGCCGTGCGAGTGCTTAAAGCCAAACCTGTCGTGCCAGTACGCCGCGTGCAAGGCCATGTCCTTGTTGAAGTACGTGGCATGCGGCACGTCTTCCAGGAAGTAGTAATCGGCCAGGCCATCACGGCCGCTCATCTTGGCGATTTTCACTTTGGCGTACACGCGAAACAGGCCGGGATCGGTCGCCCACTGCGGCAGGCCCGATGAGATCAATGTCGCGAACACCATGCGATCGCCTTCATACGCCGCCAGCGTCTGCTCGAACGTGTTTACGTCGATCCATTTGTCGTCGGGGGCTACCCCTTCCGGTCGGGGCGCGGGAAAGACCAGCGCCACTTTCTTCTGATCGACCCACTGCTTGTCGCCCACGCGATACCAGATCAAATCGCCGACTTTTTGTTCTTCAAAGACGGTTATGGGTGTGTAGCGGATGATCGTTTTGGCGTCACCCGCCATCGCGCCGGCCGCCGTCATGGTTGGCTTCGCCGAATAGACCATCCAGCCGAAAGGTTTGTCGGGCGTCGCCGTCAGCGTGATGCCCTGAAACTTCGTGGGCCGCACGATGGCGATGTCTTTCGCGTTGACGTACTCGCCAGAATTGATTAGATACCACGTTTGATCGCCGGCTATGATCGGTCGGGCGTCGGCCAGACTGACATACAGGAAGCCCGCGCCCAACGATCGAACCGCCGCGATGCCGTTCGCGCTGTCGCCGGGATTGGCATACACCTGCACATTGTTCGTGACGACCCAGGCATACGTCAAAGTCGTGGTCACGTGGATGTTCTTGCCGGCATTCATCACAGTTTGCGTCGCGCCAGACTGCGCCGCGGCGCTGTGGTTGGTCACTGCCAGAGTAATGATGAGTCCAATGAAAACGGCTGCCATACTTCTAACGAATTTCACGATCCTGTCCTCCACTGAATTGAGGCGCATTGTACGTTGGCCTCTGAATTTGGTCTATAAAGATAACGCCGCCGCTGCACCGTTAGTTCCCTTCATATAACCCGGTTAACCGTCTCAGGTTACTCGCCGGTCTATCCGCGCCCGGACAACAGCGCAATGACGACGACGGCCACTACGGCTACAGCCAGCAAAACCAGCGCCGCATACATCAGGCGCAATTCCTGTTGGCGTTGCACCTGCCGTTGCTGCGCCAGCGTGTCGCGCCGTTTTTGTTCCACCGCCCACATTTGATCCATCCGCTGCTGCGATTGCGACTGCTCGGCGGCCTTCACGCTGCTGATCTCGCCGGCCATGCGAGAAAACCGATCGGTATGGCGCAGCTCTTCGCGTGCCGCAATGTGCCCGATCGTGTCGAAGGCCAGACTGCACGATATGCACACCTGCGCCTTGATCGAATTCACCGTCTGGCAGCGCGGACAGACGCGGCGCAGCGCGCGCCCGCAGCGCACGCACGCTTTCGCGTCCAGTTCGTTCTCCGCGTCGCAGAATGGGCACACGCGCTGCGGCGTCAAAAAGCGCTCGCCGCAGTTCAGGCAGACCAGCGTGCCATCGCCTGTATCGAGTAGTTGGCCCTGCTGGCATTCGGGACACGTCAACGTCGATTCATTGGTCATGGCCAATCACCGTCCCCAGCGGATAGAGTGGATCGATTAACAGCCTGCGCACTGCGCCCGGCTTTGCGCCGGAGAAAATTCGCACTATGACATTCGGCTGATGGCGGATCAAACGCAACATCTGCTGCACCTTGCCGATCATGCCGCCCGTGACGTCGGTGCCATGCGAGCCGCCCAGCGCCGCACTATGCTGTCCCACCGTCTCAGGCGTCAAGCGCTCGACCACGCGCCCGGTCATCTCCGCCGAGTCATACACCCCCGCCACTTCACCCGCTAACAGCACTTGATCGGGTTCCAGTTCGCGGGCCAGATACACAAAGACATCCTCGGTCGAAACGATAGTTGCACCGCGCACGACGTCAAACGCCACATCGCCTTGCACCAGCGGCACCAGGCCTTGATCGAGCGCCGCGCGCAGGCCAAACGTATCCAGGTAGATCAACTCGCCGTCTTCGCAGCGCGCGGAGGCCGACGGCGGCAGGCTGATGACGGGCACGCCCTCGGCGACAAACACCTCGGTGACGATTTGATTGAGCCGTGCGGCGGATGCGGCCACTTCGGTAAATCCCCGCCAACCCGATTGATCCGTCACGCCCGATCGTGTGCCGTACTTCTTCGCGGCCACATGCCCAAACGAGCCGCTGCCGTGGCCCAGTACCAATTGTAAGTCTGGACCGGCTGTCCGCGCCGCGGCTACCTCGCGGGCCAGCCGCCGGATGACGCGCACACGTGCGTGCTCCACGCGCGTCTTATCCGTGATGAGTGAGCCGCCGAGTTTGAGGAAGATGATCATGGTAGATTAGTAAATTGGTGATCGGTAGATTGGTCAACTGGTTGACTGGTTGACCGGTTACCAGTTGACCAGTCACCGATCTTCGTCACTATCACATTCGTTGCGCCCGCCGCATACAAAGCCGCAACAACCGCCTCGCGATTGGCCTCGTCGATCAGCGCGATCATATTGCCGCCGCGCCCGCCGCCGACGAGTTTCGCGCCCGCCGCGCCCGCCGCCTTCGCCGCCGCGATCAGGCGTTCCAATTCTACACTGGAAACACCGATGTTTTGCAACAGGCTTTGATTCTGATCCATCAGCGGCCCCAGTCGATCGATCTCGCCGTGTTCGATCGCAGTGCGTGCTTCGCGCGCAATCGCGCCAATCTGATCGAACCATGCTTCGTATCGCACTGGATCGACTTCCCGGCCTTTGCGCACATCGCCCACCGCGATCTTCGTCGGGCTGGCGATGCCGGTGTTGCCAATCGCCACGGTGAACGGGCGCTTTACCTCAAAGGTCTCAATCATTTGGCCGCGCACGAAATAAACCGGTCGGCTGTAAGCGATCACGGTATTGTCGATGCCGCTGGGCGTGCCGTGATGCAGTTTCTCTACTTCATAGGATAAGCGTGATACGGTCTCGTCGTCAATGGGCTGATCGAGCCACGCGGCCAACGCCCGCACGATAGCCACCGACACCGCCGCGCCGCTGCCCAGTCCGCTGGCGATGGGAATGGTCGATCGGATGGTAACGGCACAATCGGGCGCGGGCAGGCCGAAGTGCGCCAGCGTCACGCGCACGATCGCCGCCAACGGATCGTTCGGATCGGCCTGCGCGTAATCGATCAGACGGCCCGTATCGAGCGCATGAATGATCGAGCCGCGCGCGTGCGGCTCGATCGTGACGATTGCCTGCACTTGCGCCACGGGTACCGCAATCGCGGGCCGATTGTAGACGACGGCGTGTTCGCCAAAGAGAATGATTTTGCCGGGAGCAGAAGCGGTTGTCATGAAGTCGTATAGTCGTGTAGTTATCTAGTCAATCAGTCGCCTGGTCAATCGGCCAACCGGTTACCCATTGCCCGATTGACCAGTTTACCAATCTACCCGCTACCAATTTACCAATCACTAATTGCCCAACCTATGGTAAAATCCTCGCCCGATGAAAGCGCGATTGCTATTTTTCCTGTTAATTGTCTCACTGCTCGTCCCAGCGGGATCAATCTCAGCGCAGGGCGAGCATTTGGTGTTGGCCTTCTACTACGCCTGGTTCTCGCCCGATTCGTTCGGCCCGACCAAGACCAGCGACCAGCCGGTGACGCCCTATGCCTCCACTGATCGCGCCACCATCGAGCGACAGGTCGGTCAGGCACAGCAGGCCGGTATCGACGGGTTCATTCAATCGTGGTATGGGCCGACCGGCGGCGCGAACAATCAGACCGAATCGAACTTCGCCACGCTGCTCGATGTGGCACACAGCAAGGGCTTCCGCGCCGCCGTCGATTTTGAAACAAGCGGCCCCCTGTTCAAGAACCGCGATGACGTTCAGAAGGCGCTGGCAACGCTATTGTCCACGCACGCGAACCATGCCGCGTATCTGAAGGTCAACGGCAAGCCCGTCATCTTCTTCTGGCAGAACTCGCGCTTCAGCGTCGATGTCTGGGCCTCAATCCGTGAAGCCGTCGATCCTTTACACCGCTCGATCTGGATCAGCGAAGGCACCAACCTCGATTATCTGCGCGTCTTCGACGGCCATCACCTGTACAACATCGCCTGGTCGGCAGATCCGCGCGGCACGGTGGTCACGTGGAGCAAACGTGTCCGCGAGAAGGCCATCGAACTGGGATCGTTCAAATACTTCGTGGGCACGGCGATGCCGGGCTGGGACGATCGATTGGTGAAAGGCCGTTCGGGGACGTTCGTGCGCGCCCGCGATGATGGCGACTACTTCCGCTCATCGTTCCTCGGCGTGACGCAGGCTAACTCCGATTGGGCCGTGATCACGTCATTCAACGAATGGCCGGAAGGCTCGATGATCGAACCCAGTGTGAAGTATGGCGATCAGTATCTGAATTTGTCGAAAGAACTGGCCGATACGTATCGGGCCACGGCGGGCAACTACGTGCTGGTCCCGACCGAAACGCCGGTGCCGACGAACACACCGACACCGACCAACACGCCCACGGTTACGCCAACGCCCACCAACACGCCGACGAATACGCCCACCAACACGCCGACATTTACGCCGACGCCAACCGAAACTCCGACGCCGACGCCGACTATCACGCCGACCGATACGCCTACACCAACAAACACGCCCACCGAAACACCTGTGCCAACCAACACACCGGTGCGAATCGTTCAGGCGCTGCCCAATGCGGCTAAAGTGGCGGCCGGTGAAAAAATCAGCGTGCCTACCGCCACACTCGCTCCTGCGCCCAGTGCATCCCGACCTGCCTCAGTAGCAACGACCGATGAAATCCCGGTGGCCTTTGTCGTGGGCGGCCTGCTGATGTTCGTCGCCGCCATTGTCGCGGGGTGGACTCTCGGTCAGCGCAATCGACGGTGAGAGTAATCGGTCAACTGGTGATTGGTCAACTGGTAATCGGTAATTGGTAATTGGTCAATCGGTTACCAGTCAACTGATTACCAATTGACTACCCGACCACCCGACCACCCGACTACATTTCTACAATCACCTTCAACGTGCCCTTTTGCGCCGCGCGATCAAACGCCGCCACACCCTCGTCCAAAGAATAACGCGCCTGGATCAGCGGCTCCACATCGATCTGATGATTCGCCAGTAATCGGATCGACGGCAGGAACGGCCCGCAGCGTGAGCCGATTAAGGTCACTTCGTCTACCACGACCTTTGTTAGGTCGACCGTAATTTCCCCATGATACGTTGACTTCAACACGATCGTGCCGCGCGGGCGCACCAGTCGCCGCGCTGCCGCAAAACCGCCGGGCGTGCCCGTCGCCTCGATGATGATGTCGAGCGAGGCGGGTTTGATCGCAGCCGGATCGGTCGTCGTGACAAGGCCGCGCCTTTCGAGCAGGGCCAACTTATCGGCATGCCGCCCCACCACGATCAGATCGCAGCCCGAGAGCGCCACCACTTGCGCGCACAGCAGGCCCAACTTGCCATCGCCGATTACGGCCACGCGATCGGTCGGGCGGATGTACACCTGATCGGGGATTTCACAGGCCGCCGCCAGCGGCTCGACGAAGACGGCTTGATCA
>JACRBO010000351.1 GCA_016219235.1 Chloroflexota bacterium | reverse complement strand
CTTCTTGACGAACTCCACTTTGGGTGAGCCATACGTCGCCATGTTTTCGGGCGTGCTCGGTCGATTGGCGCCGCCGCCGTAGATGCCCAGCGCATCGTGAAAGCTGCCCACGGCCAGCAGGTTGCTGCCCAGCCAGCCGGGCGCATCGCCCACGCCCAGCACCGCCGCGCCCGCGCCATCCGCAAACAGGTTGGCCGTCTTCTTGTCGCCGAAATCGAGGAAGCGGCTCATGCCGTAGCCGCCCGCGACCAATACATACTTGAATGAAGGCTCGGTGATGAGATACCGCGCGCCTTGATCGAGCGCCGTGACCCAGCCCGCGCACGCGCTGTTGACATCGTAACAGCCCGACTTGATCGCGCCGAGTTTATGCTGCACGACGACCGACGTTCCTGGCGATAAATAATCGGGCGTGTCGGTGGACACGATGATCAAGTCCAGGTCTTCGGGCTTTACCCCGGCCCGATCGAGCGCAGTGCGCGACGCGGCCACGATCAGATCGGACGTGGTTTGATCCGGCGACATCCAGTGCCGCTCGCGGATGCCGACGTTATCGAGCAGCCATTGGCTGGTCGCTTCGCCGATCAACGCATCGACTTCGGCGTTGGTGACGACGCGTTCAGGAACGTAACTGCCGGTGCTTAGAATCTGTGCGTAGCGTGCCATAGATATTGAACCGCGACACCCAGTGGCCCGCCGCTGCGCGGACACGGGCAGGCGCAAAGACGCGAAGTTTTCTTAGCGTCTTCGTGTCTTCGCGGTTAGCTATCTCCTTTCAAGAATTTGAGGATGGCCGCGTTGGCGTCATCCGGTGTTTCGATGGGAAAGAAATGTCCGGCGTCGGGCAGCAGCTCGATCGTGCTGTGTGGAATCTCGCGCGCTAGCAAATCCGCATTGCCGGGCGGCACGACCCTGTCATGTGCGCCAAACAGGATCAGCGTCGAAGCCGTAACGTGCTGCAATTTGCCTTCAAAACAAGCGTTTTCCGCGAACAACGCCAGCCCGATTGCCAACTGCGCCTGATAGGCCGCCGGATCGATCGGGTTTTGCACGCGCCATGCAAGCCACGTTTCGATCATGTCCGGGTTCTTATCCGCATAACCCGGCGCAGTGCTGATGGCGAGGCCGTTCTTGAAGCGCGTCACCGGATCGCTCTGCACGTCGGTCAACACGGCCATCGCTTCGGGCGTGACGGGAATGTGATGCGGCCCGCCGAAATTGGTTGAGGCCAGAATCAATTTATCGATCAATTCGGGATGACTGAGCGCCAACGCCTGCGCGATGTAGCCGCCCATCGAATGGCCCATGACGTGCGCGCGTTCATAGCCCAACGCCGCGATGAGTCCTGCGGTGTCATCGGCCAACATCTGCGCCGAGTAAGGCCCGGCGGGTTTATCGCTATGTCCCACACCGCGATTGTCGAACACGATCACGGTGAAGTGCTGCGCTAATCCCGCTACCATCTTGTGCCACTCCCAGCGATCGTAGCCGATGCCAGAGATCAACACGAGCGGTTCGCCGGAGCCGTGGGTTTCGTACGCTAGAGTTATATCGTTGACGTTGACGTTTGGCATGTTGTTCTCCTAACGAGTAATGAGTGACGAGTAAAAAGACGGCTTTTACTCATTACTTGTTACTCATTATGAACCGTACTCTTCCTGCAACACCTTCTTATCAATCTTCCCCGCCGCCGTCTTAGGCAATGACTCCACAAACACAAACGACTTGGGGATCTTGAAGCGGGCTAAACGCGACTGGCAAAATGCGATGAGTTCATCCGCGGTGATTGATGCGCCACTGTACAGGACGATAATCGCCCGGCCGACTTCGCCCCACTTCTCGTCGGGCACGCCGATGAGCGCCGCTTCAGCCACGGCGGGGTGCGCGTGCAAGATACTCTCCACTTCGGCGGGATAAATGTTTTCGCCGCCGGAGATGATCATGTCCTTGCTGCGGCCCACGATGGTGTAATAACCTTCGCTATCGCGCCGCGCCAGATCGCCGGTGTGCAACCAGCCATCGACAATGGCTTTGGCCGTTTCGTCAGGCCGATTCCAGTAGCCGCCGCACACGTGCGGGCCGCGAATCAGCATCTCGCCGACTTCATCCGCGCCGCATTCGGCGCCATTGTCACGCACGATCTTCACATCGACATGAAACAACGGGAAGCCCACCGCGCCCGGCTTGCGGCGCACGTCGGCCTGAGGCAGCCAGAAGGTATTCGGCCCGGCTTCGGTGAGGCCATAGCCGGTCTTGAAGTCTACGCCGCGCTCCCAGAATTTCTCAAACACCGGCAGCGGACACGGCGCACCGCCACTGATGATCAACTTGAGTTTGGAGAAATCCGCTTCACGCCAACGCGGATGCTGCTGCAGGGCGATGAACATCGTCGGCACACCAAACGTCACGGTGACGCCGCGCTCGCGGATCAGATCGAAGACCTGATCGACCTCGAAGCCCTTGCACACGATCGATGTGCCGCCGACATGCACCAGCGGCGCGGTGAAAACGTTGAGGCCGCCTGTGTGAAACAGCGGCGAATTCAGGATCGTTACATCGTCGGACGTTAAGCCCCAACTCACGATCGTGTTGACCGAGTTGGCCGCGATCGATCGATGCGTGAGCACCGCGCCTTTGGGCAGGCCGGTCGTGCCGCCCGTATAGCAGATGACCCACGCATCGTCCCAGTTGAGTTCGACGGCGGGCGGCGGCGCGTCGGTGAATGTATCGCGCTCGTCGAACAGACGATCGTTGGGCGCGGTGATTCGATCGAGTGCGATGAAGACCTGAAGCGATGTGGCCTGGGCGCGGATCACTTGCGTGGCCGCTTCAAAATCCGGGCCGTAGATCAACACGCGCGGCGTGGCATCGTCGATCAAGCCGATCAACTCAGCGGGTGTCAGTCGCCAGTTGAGCGGTTGCATGATCGCGCCGAGTTTGCCGCACGCGAACCACACGTCCAGAAATTCGACGCAGTTCAGCGCCAGCACCGCGACGCGATCGCCTTTACTGACCCCCAGATCACGCAAGAAGTGCGCCGTCTGGTTCGCGGCCCGATTCCATTCGCGATACGTGATCGGCTTGTAGTCGTGCTGCGCGTCAATCAGCGCGACCTTGTCCGGCGTCAACATTTCACGGCGAGCCAGCCAGTCACCGATGTACATCAAGCGGTCCTTGCAAGTAGTTGTCGGGTGTCAGGACATCGTGAACTGTTTTTTTGCAAAAACCCCGAGAAAATCGCAAGTTTTTAGTTCACGATGTCCTGGCACCTTACAAGTAGTGCGTAATCCGTATTGCGTATTGCGTAATGCGTGGTGCGTGATTGTGCATCTTGCATCTTGCATCACGTATCACGTCCCAGTTACCACTCCCCCATCCACACTCAACACTGCGCCGTTGATGAAGCTGGCTTCCTCGGAAGCGAGGAACAGATAGGCGTAGGCGATGTCGGCGGGCAGACCCATGCGTCCGACCGGCGTGCGATCGATCATGCCTTGCAGAATTTTCTCCGGCATGCCTTTGGTCATATCGGTGGCGATGAAGCCCGGCGCGATGACGTTGCAGGTGATGCCGCGCTTGCCCAATTCGCGCGCCCACACTTTGGTCATGCCGATGACGCCGGCTTTGGTGGCAACGTAGTTGGTCTGGCCGAAGTTGCCGTACAGGCCCACGACCGACGACGCGCTGACGATGCGGCCATAGCCTTGCTTGATCATGCCGGGCGCGACGGCCTGCGTGCAGTTGAAGACGCCCTTCAAATTCACGGCGATTACGGCGTCAAAATCGGCCTCGCTCATCTTGCCGACGATCTGGCCGTCTTTCACTTTGAGCAATTGCCCGTCGCGCAGGATGCCG
>JACRBO010000350.1 GCA_016219235.1 Chloroflexota bacterium | reverse complement strand
CTTCTTCTCCTCCTTGTTTTTGCCAGAGCGGCGATGGACAGCGACCATCGCCGCTTTTGGCGTCTACCTGTCGGGCCAGGCAATTCGGTCGCGACCGACTTGAGCGGGATGTTCTCACGCAAAGCCGCCAGGCAGCAAAGAATAGCCTTGAAACTTTGCTTCTTTGCGGCTTTGCGTGAGCCGTTTCCAGTTGGACCTACACGAGTCGCAATTTGTTATGCTCCGTTCTATTGACAACGCGCCAGACGGGTGCAAAATAGAGTTGTGGCAAATTTCACTACAGAACTCTCAGGAGGCAATTCATGACGTATCAATGTGAAATCAAAGACCAGGCGGCGCAGCCCACCGTCTCAATTCGGACCCATGCCGCAGTCGAACAACTGCCGCAAGTATTCGGCCAGGCCTACGGCGCGATCATGCAATACCTGGGTGAGTTGGGCGAACAGCCGGTCGGCATGCCATTCGCCGCCTACTACAACATGGACATGCAGAATCTCGACATCGAGATCGGCTTTCCCGTCTCGCGCCCCCTGCCCGATCGGGGTGAGCTAAAAAGCGGCGCGCTGCCCGCCGGTAAGGTCGCCACGACGATGCACTTCGGCCCCTACGATTCGATCGGGCCGGCGTATGAAGCGCTGACGCAGTTCGTGCAGGCCGGCGGCTATGCGCCATCCGGTGTCGCATACGAGTTCTACTTCAGCCCACCGGAAACACCGCCGGCCGAGATTCAGACGCAGATCATGTTTCCGCTGTTACCAGTGCCACAGCCGGCCTGATGGGCCGTTGACCACGCCGATGGTGCTTCGTCGCCCGACTCTGGAACCGAGTCGGGCGATTGGCTGTCCCGTACTGACCGCGCCGCGCTCAAAAATGCGGTAAACTTGTCGTATCTTCACTGGAGGGCCTACCATGATTCCACTTGCTCCGTTTGGTCGCACCGGTCACTTGAGTTCGCGCACGCTGTTTGGCGCGGCTGCTTTCTGGAGCGTCACACAGGCCGAAGCCGATGCGACCCTCGACCTGATTCTGGAACGCGGCGTCAATCACATCGATACCGCCGCCAGTTACGGCAACAGCGAAGTGCGCCTGGGTCCGTGGCTGAAACACCATCGCGATCAATTCTTCCTGGCGACCAAGACCGAGGAACGGACGCGACAGGGCGCGCGTGAATCGCTGCATCGTTCGCTCGATCGGCTGCACACCGATCACGTCGATCTCTTTCAAATCCACAACGTGGGCGATCCAAAAGAGTGGGCAGCAGCGCTGGGTCCCGGCGGCGCGCTGGAGACGTTTATCGAGGCGAAGGCGCAAGGGCTGACGCGCTTCATCGGCATTACCGGTCACGGGCTGGAGATTGCGGCTTTGCATCGCCGCGCGCTGGAGCGCTTCGATTTTGATTCAGTCCTGCTACCCTACAGCTACATCGTGCTGCAAAACCCGCAGTACGCCGCCGATGTCCACGCGCTGTTGACCGTGTGCGCCGAACGCCACGTCGCCGTGCAGGCCATCAAATCGATCACGCGGGCGCCGTGGCACGATCGGGCACACACTCGCACGACATGGTACGAGCCGCTCGAAGATCAACGCGCGCTCGATCGGACCGTCCATTGGGTGCTCGGCAACCCGATCGTCTTTCTCAACACCGCAGGCGATATTCACGTTCTGCCGAAAATACTTGACGCGGCCGAGCGCTTCACGGAGAGACCATCCGATCAGGAGATGGACGCGATCCTGACGGAACAAGCGATGGAACCGTTGTTTGTCTAAACCTCAACAAGGAGACACATCACCATGGCTTACGAATTCTACGTCACCATCGAAGGCAGCCAGCAGGGCAAGTTGAAGGGCGACAGCAAACGCAAGGCCCACAAAGACGCGATCACAGGCCTGGCTTTTGAATACGCCGTCACCTCGCCGCGTGATGCCGGCTCAGGTCAGGCGACCGGCAGGCGACAGCACAGCCCAATCACTATCACCAAGCGCTGGGGAGCAGCTACGCCGCAGTTGTTTCAGGCGCTGGTGACGAATGAGCTGTTGAAGTCCGTGTTGATCGAATTCGTCAAAACGTCGCCGCAAGGCAAAGAGGTCGTGTACCACACGGTCAAACTGACGAATGCCAATGTGGTTTCGATTGAGCAGTATGCCAATCCCGAAGATCGTGAACTCGAGGAAGTCTCGATCTCGTTCCAGAAGATCGAGATTGATAACCAAGAGGGCGGCACCAGCGCCGTGGACGATTGGCAAACGGCATGAAAATCCTGGCGCTCGAACGCGAGCGGTCCGGCCTGACTGCCGCCGACTTTCAGCCGCATCTCAGGGCCGAGGCCGCTCGCGCGTGGGAGTTGCAACAGGCAGGCGTCATCCGCGAACTATACTTTCGCGCCGATCAACACACCGCCGTGTTGGTGCTGGAATGTCCCACACTTGAAGACGCGCAGGCCGCGCTCAACACTCTGCCGCTGGTTGAACACGGCCTGATCGCGTTTGAGTTGATACCGCTGAAGCCCTACGACGGTTTCGCAAGACTATTCTCTGCCCCGTAGTTCACCCGCCTATACCAAATCTATACCCGCTTGATCCGCCTGTTTTGTACAATAACCGCATCAGATAGGCCGCGCTGACCTATCTCAATCTAACAGAGCCTATCAGATGCATTGGGCATCTGGTGCGGATTTCAAATAGGAGATCGATCATGAAAAAAGCCATTGCACACTTCGTATCGGTTATGCTGCTCTTCGCCCTCGTCGCATGTTCAGCGGGCAACGTTCAGACGAGCGCACCGGTTACGGGCGCCAATCAGACGTCTACGACAACGACCACCACAACTGCTGCGACTGGCGCAGCAACGGCCAGCGCCGCGACCACGACAAATACCGGCGCGGCCTCCGTGACCGCGGCCCTTGCCGAAAACAAGAAGGTTGACGAAGACGCCGACGACTACGTGTGGAACGCTGCCGACGTAATTCCCATCATGTTGAACGGCGATTCGATCACGACCGATGGAAGCGGCGTCAAAGTCGAGGGGAGCACGGTCACCATCACCTCGATCGGCACGTACAGCCTCAGCGGCTCGTTGACAGACGGGCAGATCGTCGTGGACACCGACGGCGATGGCGTGGTGCGCTTGATCTTCAACGGGATCGATGTTCGTAATTCGACGAGCGCGCCCATCAACATCGTCAAGTCCAAGAGAACGATCATCGTCCTGGCAGACAACACGACGAACTCGATTACGGATGGATCAGCCTACGTGTTCGCAAATCCCGAAGACGACGAGCCGAACGCAGCCTTGTTCAGCAAAGGCGACCTGACGATCTATGGCAACGGCGCGTTGACGGTGACGGGTAACTACAACGACGGCATTTCCAGCAAAGACGGCTTGCTCATCGCCAGCGGCAACCTCACAGTCTCGGCGGTCGATGACGGCATTCGCGGCAAAGACTATCTGGTGATCAAGAGCGGCGCCGTCACCGTCACGTCACAGGGTGATGGCCTGAAATCCGATAACGAAGAAGACGCGACCAGGGGCTACATCTCGATCGAGACGGGCGTCGTCAACGTGACATCGGGCGGCGACGCCATCACGGCCCAGACCGATGTACTGATCGCGGACGGCACGTTCACCCTCACGTCGGGCGGCGGCAGTGCCAATCGGATTGATGAGACCACCTCGGCGAAGGGCATCAAGGGCGGCGTCAGCGTCAACATCGATGGCGGAACCTTCAACATCAACTCGGCCGATGATGCCTTGCATTCTAACGGCAGCCTGACCGTGAACAACGGCACTGTCAGTGTGGCTTCCGGCGATGACGGCTTGCACGCGGATGCGACCTTGACCATCGGCGGCGGCGACATTCAAGTAACCCAATCGTACGAAGGTATTGAAAGCGCCGTGATCACGATCAATGCGGGCACGATCCATGTTGTTGCCAGCGACGATGGCTTGAATGTGGCCGGCGGACTTGACGGCTCAGGCATGCTGGGTGGACGACCGGGCTTTGGCGGCGCGCAGGATACGTTCTCGTACACCGGCAGCAATTACCTGTACATCAATGGCGGCATCATTGTCGTGAATGCGAACGGCGACGGGGTCGATGCCAACGGCGCGATCGAGATGACAGGCGGGACGCTGGTGGTGAACGGTCCGACTCAGCAGATGAACGGCGCGCTCGACTATGACGGCGGCTTCAAACTGACGGGGGGATTCGTCGTCGCCGCCGGGAGTTCGGGCATGGTGCAAGCGCCGGGCGCTTACTCCAGCGTGCCATCAGTCACGATCTTCTTTGCCTCAACGCAGCCGGCGGGCACGCTGGTTCATATCCAGAACAGCGCCGGCGAAGACGTCCTGACCTTTGCGCCGGCCAAAGACTATCAATCCGTGGTGTTCTCGTCGCCGCAACTGGTCAATGGCGAAACCTATACCATCTTCACGGGCGGCAGTTCAAGCGGCACGGCGCAGGACGGCCTGTATCAGGGCGGCGCGTATTCAGGCGGCACGCAGTTCTCAACGTTCACCGTCGCCGGCACCGTCACCACGGTCGGCACGGGCGGCATGGGCGGGAATCGCCGCATCCGCTAAACAAACGCATCGCACAGAAGCTTATATCACCCGGTGCCATCGAACGAGGCGGCACCGGGTTCTTGTTGCGCCAGTGTAGCCCTCGCCGTCGCGGATGAGTCAGAACAGTGGGGCGGATTTCCATTTTTCTTTCGTGCTCTTTGCGCTCTTTGGTGGCGGCCTATACAAGAAATATACCAATCGAGAGCGGCCCGGGAGTATCATCAGGCTAGATCGGGCGCAGGTTGGCCCGCCGGAGATTTCAAATGAACACCACACTCGTCGCAACTCAAACTCAGACTCAGCCCCAGCCGTGGCTGCTGCCCGCCACCCACTGGGCGTGGTATGCGCCCGCCGGCAAAATCGAGACGGTGGCCGCGGGTTTTGCCCCCATCAGCCTGGCGCAGATGGATGCCGTGGCGCTGCTCAACCGCATCGATACCAAGTTCGTGCTGACCACCGATCAGTTGGCGAGCGTGCTCACCGCGCTCCGGCCCGACTATTGGATGCTGGCGATCGACAGCCGGCGGCTCAATCACTATCGCACGCTGTACTTCGATACACCCGATTTTGAACTGTACACCGCGCACGTCACCGATCGCGCCGAGCGCTACAAGGTGCGCAGCCGCGAGTACACCGATTCGCACGTGTCGTTTTTGGAAGTCAAACATCACACGCGCAGAGACCGCACCATCAAAGAGCGGCTGTCTACCACCCGACCGGTGATCCAGCCGACCCCGGACATGAGCCGCTGGCTGCAGAACGTGTCGCCGCTGGATGGTAACGAGTTGGAGCCTAAGCTCTGGAACACCTTCACGCGGCTGACGTTAGTCAACAAGCACGCATGCGAGCGCGTAACGCTGGATATCGACCTGACCTTTTACGCGGCCGATCAAGTGGTGCAGCTCAACGGGTTGGCCGTGGCCGAGGTCAAGATGGCCGTCGGCAGTCAGACTTCGCCCTTCCTGGCGCAGATGCGCGCCCGGCGCATCCAGCCGCGCGGCTTCAGCAAGTACGCGCTGGGGGTGGCTTTGCTGTACGATCGAGTGAAGAAGAATGCCTTAAAGCCCAAATTACTGTGGCTTGATAAACTGATGACGGGAGCCGTACGCCATGACTGATCTGAGTAATTTTCTCTTGAGTTTTGGTTTCAATTTTCTGGTCGCGTTGTTGATCGTGCGGTTCATTTACTATCCGTCCACGCACAACAAGTCCTTTGTCTTTACGTTTCTGGCCTTCAACACGATCATCTACTTCGTGCTGAGCTTCATGACCAGCATTGAAATCGGCGTGGGAGTGGGCTTCGGGCTGTTCGCCATCTTCTCGATCTTGCGCTATCGTACCGACGCCATGCCCATTCGCGAGATGACGTACCTGTTCATCATCGTGGCGCTGCCGGTCATGAACTCGGCCGGCGTCAGCGCCGCCATCTGGCCGCAGCTGATCGTCGCCAATCTGGCCGTGCTGGCGATTATGCTGGTGCTGGAGAAGGAATGGGGCTTTCACTACGAAGCGTCCAAGCAAATCGTGTACGAGAAGATCGAACTCATCCGCCCCGATCGGCGCGCGGAATTGCAGGCCGATCTGGTACAGCGCACCGGGCTGAAGATCAAGCGGATGGCCATTGGCAAAATCGACTTCGTGCGTGATACGGCCAACGTGAAGATCTACTACGAGGATGGGCAGCAGGGCGAGTGGCTGAACGCGGTCGAACCGGCCGCCGGCAAAGACGATGATGGTGACTGATAAGTAACGAGTGACGAGTGATGAGGAACACGCATCACGCATCCTGCATCTTGCATCTTGCCTAACCCTGATGGTTGAGTAGCAGTTATAATGTCCCCATGGCGCGCAAAATTCTGGTCGTAGACGATACCCGCAACGTGCTGGTCATGCTGACCGATTTTCTGGGCAACCAGGACTTCGAAGTGCTGACCGCCGCCGACGGGCGCGAGGCGCTGAAGGTGGTGGACGACGCGAAGCCCGACCTGATCCTGCTGGACATCATGATGCCCAACATGGACGGCTATCAGTTCATCAGCCAGTTGCGGCGCACGTCCAACCTGCCGGTGATCATGATCACGGCCAAGCAGGAAGAGGCCGAAGTCATTCGCGGCTTTGAGCTGGGAGCCGACGACTACATCACCAAGCCCTTCCGGCTGCGCGAGTTGCTGGTGCGGATGCGGGCCGTACTGCGCCGCGCCGTTCCCCGGACAGCCGATGAGCCGCGCCTGATCATCGGGGACGTGGCGCTCGATCGGGGCAAGCACGAAGTCCGCAAGGCCGATCAACTGATCGATCTGACGCCGCTGGAATTTCTGGTGCTGGAAGCGCTGATGCAAGCGCCGGGACAAGTGGTACGCCGCGCCGATCTATGTATGCGCCTGATGGACAGCGGCTACGCTGGCTCTGAAGCCACGCTGAAGATTCACATCCGCAATCTGCGCCTGAAACTGGACGACGACTTGAATCAGCCCCAGTACATCGAGACCGTATTCGGCATCGGCTATCGCTTCATGGAGGCGGCATGAGACGCTCGCTGAAGAGCAAGATGATTCTTTCGTATCTGGCGGTGGCCTTGCTCACGGTGCTGGTCGTCACAGTGTTCATTCAACTTACGTCCGGGCAATCGCTCATGAATTTGGTGGCCGAACAACAGACCACGTTGTTGAAGGAAACCGTGCAAGATTACTACACTACTAACGGCACGCTGGACGGAGTGTTTGACTACTATCTACAAACCATTCGCAAAGATGCGCCGCCGCAGTCGGACTCTGGTTCGCGCCCGCCCAAGCGTGACATCCGGGGGGTGTACGGCTTGATCGATACCGAGGGCCGCGCCCTGTTTCCTGCCTTCGGTCTTGAAATTGGCGAAAGCGTGCCAGCCGATAGGCGGCAGCAGGCCATCGCCGTGGACGTAGACGGGCAGACCATCGCGTGGATTCTGCCGGACACCAGCGCGCAATTCAAACTCAGCCCCGATGAAGAACTGTTTTTGCAGCGCACCACGCTTGCCACTGCGCTGGCGGCGCTGGCCGGAGTCACGGCGGCGGTTGCCACGGGCTTCTTCCTGGCGGGACGGTTGCTCAAGCCCATTCGTCAACTGACCATCGCTTCGCAGTCCTTGGCGCGCGGCGATCTAAATCAGCAAGTGCCCGTCACCTCGCGCGATGAACTGGGCCAGCTGACAGCCACCTTCAATCAAATGAGCGCCGATCTGGCGCAGGCCGATCAGCAGCGCAAACGCATGACGGCCGACATCACCCACGATCTCAGCACGCCGCTACAAATCATCGCCGGTTACATTGAGATGCTGGAAGAAGGCGAGGTCAAACTCACGCCGCAGCGCCTCGACATCATCAAGACCGAGATTGGTCACTTGCGCCGGTTGGTGGGCGATCTGAGCACGCTGAGTCAGGTGGAAGCCGGCGCGCTGGACATTCAACTCCAGCCCGTGTATCCAGCCGAATTGTTGCAGCGGGTCTATCGCGCCTATCAACCGATTGCCGCCCGCCAGGAAGTGGCGCTGACGCTGGATGTGGCGGAAGCCGCGCCGCCGATTCTGGTGGATGAAGGCCGCATGGTGCAGGTGTTGAAGAACCTGATCGAAAATGCCCTGCGCTATACACCGCGCGGCGGAACCATTCAACTGGGCGCAGTCGTGGGCGATCGGGTGCAGCTGCGCTTGAAGGATAGCGGTGCGGGCATCGACGCCGACGATTTGCCCTACGTCTTCGATCGGTTTTACCGCGCCGATAAAGCCCGTGGCGCGAACTCGGGCAAGCTGGGGCTGGGGTTGGCGATCTGCAAAGCGCTGGTCACTGCACAGGGCGGCGGCATTGCAGCCGAGTCGGACGGGAAAGATCGCGGTGCGACCATCGTGATGACCTTCGACCGATCGTCAGTGCCGGAAGGCTAAAGTCGATCGTCGTGCTTGCTGTTTGTCATTCTTTGCACGCCCCCTTCTGTAGGCGCAGACTTTCCGCTGGAGTATTTGTGGCGGTATTTTGGAGTGACGAATGACCAGCGGGCATCTACGCCATCGCAGTCATTTTCCACCCTTTTGGGTCGACGGATCGACGTGAATCCCGATCCGATGTCTTACAGATCAGGCGGCGGTTAGTCGTCATCGCCCGTAATGAGCCTGACCAGCTGCGACTGTTCTTCGCCCTCTTCGATCAGAACCGTTTTGATCTGCCCGACCCCTGGGGCATAGAAATTGTAAAGGCAGACCGTTGCATGTGAGCCTCCTCTCACAAAACCATCTAAACTCTCAGCCTCACGCGCCTGTTGAAAGATAAGATGAAGAAAAACTTCATCTGCATTTCATGCGACTTTCATTATCGTTCTGGTACGCTACTCCTGGCTGTCAGGCAAGCGCTAACGAAGCACTTCAGGAGGCCGGCACGATGATTCACAGCAATGATCTTCACGCGGGAAATTCTCAACCTGAGATATTGTTAGCCCAGGACCTGCGCAAGTCCTACGGCTCCCGACAGGCGTTGAAGGGCCTGTCGTTCTCTTTGAAGGCGGGCCGTGTGCTGGGCTTTCTGGGACCCAACGGCGCAGGGAAAACAACCTCGATCCGTATCCTGACTACCATTCTGGCGCCTTCTTCGGGTCACTTTTTGGTGGACGGCATCAGCTCCGAATACCCCGAGAAAATCCGCCGCAAGATCGGCGTGCTGCCAGAGGGTTTGGGTTTCCCCAAACAGCTCACCGCGATCGGCTATCTGAGCTACTTCGGGCAGCTCTACGGCCGATCGGCCGCCGACGCCAAAACGATCGCACTGGCGCTGCTGAAAGACGTGGGCTTGCAGAATCGCGCTATGTCTATCATCGGCACGTTCAGTCACGGTATGCGGCAGCGGCTGGGCATCGCGCGCGCCCTCGTCAATGATCCGGCCGTCGTGTTCCTTGACGAGCCGACGTTGGGCCTGGATCCGCGCGGCCAGCAGGAACTGCTGATGCTGATTCGGCGGATCGCGCGCGAGCGCAACGCCGGGGTGGTGTTGTGCAGCCACCTACTATCAGAGATCGAAGGCATCTGTGACGACGTGGTCATTATGAATGCGGGCCAGGTCGTGGCAAAAGGCACGGTCGCCGAGGTGATCGGCCAGACCACGGGCGCAAAGAGCAACGCCTTGCGGATTCGTGTCCCGGCGGCGTCGTTGACGACGGCCCAAAATGTGTTGGCCGCGCTGGCGGATGTCAAACAAGCGACGGCCACCGATGAAACGACCGGTTGGATCGGGGTGGAACTATCGGGTTCGGCGAATGGTTCAGCGGCGAATGAACATCAAGCCAGAAACGGCATCCTGGAGGCCCTCATCCGCGCCGATGTGCCCATCCTCAGCTTCGAGGCTGGCGGCGGACGGCTACAGGATGTCTTCATGCAGCTCACCGCGGAGGCGATTCAATGAGCGCGCCAGCCAGTGCCGCGGACAGCCGACCGCAATCCACCCGCCCGACGCCGGCTGTGTGGTGGCTGGTGTTCAAGCAGGAATTCACCGAGTTGTGGGTGGGCGGGCGCGTGCTCAACTTCCTCGTCTTATTCAGTCTGTTGATGTCGATGACGGCGTTTTTGCTGGCGACCAACAATGAACTAAGCCTTCTGCCCTTGAAGCAAACGGTGGTAGTGGCGTTGACTTCAGCGATCACGTTCGGCCTGTTCATCGGGTTGATCATCGCCGCCGAAAGTATCAGCGGTGAGCGGGAACGGGCGACGCTTGAAACACTGCTGCTGACGCCGGCCAGTCACCGGCAGATCGTGCTCGGCAAATTCCTGGTCGCGCTGTCGCCGTGGCCCGCGGCGCTGATCTTGTCTATTCCCTACATCGCCGCCTTAGCTCAGGGCGATGCCGTGCTGGGCCAGGCGCTGATCTGGGGCGCGATTATGGGCAGCCTGCTGGCGATGGTGTTTATCGGCTTTGGCATGCTGGTGAGCATCTGGTCCAACTCCAACCGGATCAGCCTGTTTGTGAGCTTGCTGCTCTATGTTATGTTACTCATTCCGGCGCAACTGCCGACTGAATTTCAGAACTCGCCGGCCGGGGTGTTAGTGGCGGCGCTGGACCCGTTGGAGGCGGCGCGCCAATTCATGTCGAAGACCCTGATGGAAGGCCGGCCAGTCAACGAGGTATCGATCTTTGTGATAGCGCCGGCGGTGTTGACCGTCCTGATTATGGGACTGCTCTTCTTATACGCAGCGCCGCGTCTTCACCTGGAGGCGGGCACAACCAGCAAAAGCGGGCGCAATCAACGCCCGGCGGAGGCCATCGAATGAACGACCAATCTATTGCGCGCAATCGCCCGGAAAACCGATCGGGTATGCAGCTACCCGTCTGGTGGCTGGTCTTCAGGCAGGAATTCACCGATTTGTGGATCGGCGGGCGCGTGTTCTTGCTGCTCGTCCTGTTCAGCGGCGTGATGTCGGTGACAGCGATCTTGCGCGAAGTTGAAAGCCAGTTAAGCCTGATCCCGCCGGCCGAGATGATCTTCTTGACACTGCTGGGCGGCATCTCGTTCGGCCTGTTCATCGGCCTGATCATCGGCGCCGACAGCATCAGCGGCGAGCGAGAACGGGCGACGCTTGAAGCGCTGCTCCTGACGCCGACGGCGCGCCGCCAGATCGTGATCGGCAAGTTCCTGGCCGCACTGTCACCGTGGCCGGCCACGCTGCTCCTGTCCATTCCCTACATCCTGATCGTGGCGCAAGGCGATGAGATCCTGGGGCCGGCGCTGTTGCTGGGCGCGCTATTAGGCGGCGTGCTGGCGGTAGCCTTCACCGGCTTTGGGATGCTGGTGAGCATCTGGTCCAACTCCAACAAGATGAGCCTGTTCGTAAGCCTGCTCGTCTACATGATCTTGCTCATTCCGACCCAATTTCCCGGTAGCGCTCAGAAGGGCGATCTGGGCTACGCCATTCAGCAGCTCAACCCGATGCAGGCCAGCAGTGAGTTCCTTGAAAAGGTGCTGGTGAACAATCGAACGGTGGCCGAAAAGTCGTCGTATCTTGTGGCGGCGATTGTGTCCGCCGTCGGCGTCCTTGGGCTACTGTTCTTCTATGCCGCGCCGCGCCTGAGCCTTGAGGGCGATGCGCCGCGCCTGCCAGCGCTGAAGTGGCGGCGGGCCGCGAATCTGCTCGCGATCACTGGCCTCGGTGCGGCGCTCGCGCTGCCGACTGTGAGCGCGCGGGCCGCGCCATTCGCGCAGGCAGAACAGGCGCTGGAGATTACGCTTGACCTGGCCTACACAACGGTCAATGCCGGCGACGAGATCGAGTTCAACACCGTGGTGACCAACAGTGGCACCGAGGCATCTCCGGCGTTGAATGTGGCGATGAATATCGTTAAGACGGGCAAGGGTGATCCGGTTGACCCGGAGGATTGGTCACCAGAGCGGACTCAACAAGTCGATGCTTTAGCGCCAGGTGAGTCTGCCGAACAGACCTGGACCATCGATG